>JAIEKC010000422.1:0-1735 GCA_029064505.1 Acetatifactor sp. | reverse complement strand
ATGACAGTATCAGAATATATTTTTGAGTTTATAAAAGAAAAAGGCTGCAGTAAAGTTTTCATGGTATCTGGAAGTTCAGCCATGTGGCTGACGGATGCACTTTGCAGAAATGCTGATCTGCATGCAGTATGCTGCCATCACGAGCAGGCAGCCGCCATGGCGGCAGACGGTTATGCCAGGGTGAATGGTGTTCCGGGGGCATGTCTTGTAACAATAGGTCCAGGTGCAACAAATGCAATCACGGGTGTGGCGCAGGCATACCTGGACTCCTCTCCTATGTTTGTGATATCCGGACAGGCAAATTCCAAATTGCTAAAATACCAGATGGAAACCGGAATACGTCAGAATGGGACACAGAGTCTTACACTGAATGGGATGGTATCACCGATCACGAAATATTTTGCAGTTATCATGGATCCTGCTGAAATCAGGTATCATATGGAGCGGGCATATTATGAGGCAGTATCCGGGCGGAAAGGTCCTGTCTGGATCGATGTGCCCGTGGATATCCAAAACAGACCGGTGCCTGATACGATGACTGGATTTTGTGTGGAAGAAGAAGAGGCTCCGATCGAAGAAAGAGATATCAAATATGTGATCGATATCCTGCAGAAGTCTCAAAAGCCTTTAATCCTTGCAGGATATGGCATCAGATCCGGCAATGCATGTGAAGAGTTAAAAGATCTGAGCGAAAAACAGGGGATCCCGGTTGTCACTTCCAGAGGAGGGATTGATGTCATTGCTACGGACGACCCTTTATTCCTCGGGCGTCCCGGAAGCTATGGAGACCGACCTTCACATTTCGCGATCCAGCAATGTGATCTCTTGTTGATCCTTGGCAGTCGTCTGTCCGTATCAACGATCGGGTATTACCCTGATCGTCTGGCCGGTGATGCGGTTAAAGTCATGGTCGATATCGATGAAAAAGAATTGGAGCGGGACGCGGTTCCGATTGATCATCGGATCCATGCGGATGTCAAAAGATTTTTGCAGGAATTAAACCGACAGATTGGGCAAAAGCCTGTTAAATGTCAGCATCAACAATGGCTTACATACTGTACAGACATGAAAAACAGATATCCGAATGTGCTGCCGCAATACCAGGAGGAAACGCCTCTCAATGCATACTATTTTACGCAAAGGCTGTCGGAACTTATTCCGGCGAATGCAAATATCTGCGTAGATACAGGCAGTGTATGCAATATTGTGTCACAGAGCTGGAAAATAAAAAAGGGACAGCGTTATTTAATATCCGGAGGATTATCCTGTATGGGATTTTGGACGACATCGCTTGGGACTGTCCAAAAAGACAGGATAACAATTGCGTTGGCCGGAGATGGCAGCACGCAGATGAACATTCAGGAGTTTGCGACATTACAGTACAACCACTTTCCGATAAAATTATTTGTATATAATAACAATGGATATATGCTGATCCGCCATAATCAGCACAACTATATGAATGACCGTTTTCTGGGAGTTGGTCCGGACAGCGGTTTACAGACGCCGGACTTTGTGAAAGTGGCGGAGGCATATGGGATAAAGGCATTAAGGATTACAAAAGAAGATAACATAACCCAAAAAATAGGAGAAGTGTTGGACTATGACGGACCTGTAGTCTGTGAAGTCATGGTACAGGAATTTGCACCGATCATCCCCCGCATTGCATCAAAGGTAATGCCGGACGGAAGCCTAAAGGCTGCTGAATTTGATGATCTATATCCTTTTTTAGAAG
>JAIEKC010000421.1:0-2908 GCA_029064505.1 Acetatifactor sp. | reverse complement strand
AAGAAAAGGAATTGGTTATAGAAACTGCGGCATCAATATCAGAGAAGAAAAACAACGGAACAGACACATATATTTATGATGAAAATTTAGGGTTTGGTTGGTATATGGATAATGAAAATTTGGATCATATGGATTTTGAAAATGATGAATCACACAAATACATTTATACACAAAACGGATATTACTGCAATTCCTATATCATTGAAATGGGCTGGAATTTATATGCTAAAAACCAAGATTATTATGCTGCAATAGAGATTGTCCTTGAGGATAATTCAAAAATGATGGTGTGTTTTTCTGATTTGGCAAAAGATTATATGAATGACAGCGGAGCTGTTTCGGCAATAGAAGAATTGATTTATTCTTTGAAAAGTGCTAATATCAGTCCGGCAATAGAAATGCCTTTGATTATGAGCATAACACCTGTTGCGACTGATGATATACCGGCATTGACAGAAAAATATTTTCAAAATGAGGACTTGATTCGATTTTCCGCACTTTTTTCGGTATTAGACGAAGCAGCTCAAAGAAATTACTGTCAGAAAGTATATGACGCTGATAAAATTGCGCTCTTTTCAATTATTGTACGGGACATGGACGCGGATTTAATTTTACAGTATATAGATAAATCGGAACAGGATAATAAAATAAATTTCTTTGCCGTACTTTCAGATTATATGCAATCAGGTGATTTGAAACATTATGCCGAGAAATACTATAACGCTGATAATATTGCCCGGTTTACGATTCTGCTTGATTGCATGACAAAGGAAGAAAAACAGGAATGGCTGAAAAGGGCGCAAACAGATAAGAAAACTAATTTTGTTTCAGTCTTATCTGTTGAATTGCCTGATTAAATTGCTATGGTTTAACAAGGTGCAGCCGACTAAAACAAAGCTGCCTCCTGCAAAAGACAACGGCGAATCGTTATTTGTTAAGAAAGTAAGAAGTTGAGAATACCCGGTACAGAAGATATGAAAAAAGAATATAAAGATTATATGTTCCATGTGAGAAGTGTTTGTATCGGAATTGTTTTGGGGTTAATAGTTGCATTGTTATCGGGATGTATAATATACTTTTGTTTAGCAGTATAAAATTCTGCTATGCAGAATTGGTGTCAGACGATACAAGACAGGCGCAGGAAGTTAAGGAAAAGCGTACCGCAAAAAACAGTGTGTTTTTAGACCTTTTCCAAGATAAAAAGAATCTGTCAGCGGAAAAGACAGATGATCACGGAGGTGTAATAAAATGAATACTGCAGAGAAAGAACACAATAATCCCCTTGGGTATGAGAAGATTTCGACGCTGCTGAGAAAATTTGCAGTTCCCAGCATCGTTGCCATGTTGGTAAGTTCATTGTATAACATTGTGGATCAGATCTTTATAGGTCAGGGAGTGGGCTATCTTGGAAATGCTGCTACAAATGTTGCATTTCCGTTGACCACGATCTGTCTGGCGATCGCCCTGCTTTTTGGTATTGGAGGGGCGGCAAATTTCTCTCTTTCTCTTGGTTCCGGAGATAAGGAGGGCGCGGCAAGGACCGTCTGCAATGTTTTATATATGGTAATTCTGTTTGGCGCAGTATATGCTGTACTGATAGAATTATTTCTGGTGCCGATGCTGAATGCCTTTGGCGCCACGGACAATGTCCTTCCCTTTGCGGTAAAATATGCAAGGATCACCGCGGTCGGAATGCCCTTCCTTATATTTACAAATGCGGTAAGCGCTCTTATCAGGGCAGATGGCAGCCCGAAATATTCCATGATGTGCATGGTGACCGGAGCAGTGATCAATACTGTTTTGGATCCTCTTTTCATTTTTGGTTTTCAGATGGGAATCGAAGGCGCCGCATGGGCAACCATTTTGTCACAGTTTGTATCATTTGTGTGCGCTTTACGCTATCTGTGGCGGCTTCAAAGTATCGCCTTAAAAAAGGAGCATTTTCAGATTCAGGCAGACAGATGTATTCAGATCGCTTCATTAGGCATGAGCAACAGCCTGACCCAGGTGAGTATTACACTGATTCAGATCGTAATGAACAATTCCCTGACCTATTACGGTGTGCGTTCCATTTACGGAGAAGATATCCCCCTTTCTGCTGCCGGGATCGTTATGAAGGTAAATTCCATTTTAACAGCTGTATTTGTCGGGCTGAGTCAGGGTTCCCAGCCGATCCTCGGATATAATTACGGTGCAGTACAGTACGAGCGGGTAAAAGGGGTTTACAGATTGGCTGTCAAATGCTCTTTCGTGGTATCAGTTTTGGGGTTTATCATGTTTCAGTTTTTCCCCGAATATATCATAATCATTTTCGGATCCGGGGATAACGAATTATACCTGGAGTTTGCCGTCAAATTTATGAGGACTTTTTTGTTTATGATCATCATCAACGGGGTGCAGCTGATATCCTCCAACTTCTTTTCCGCCATTGGAAAGCCGTTCAAGGGAATCATGCTTTCCCTTTCCAGGCAGGTTATCTTCCTGATCCCGCTTATGCTGATCCTGCCCGTTTTTCTGGGCATAGATGGGATAATGCTTGCTGCGCCTGTGGCGGATGCCATTGCGTTTGTATTCAGCATTGTCATGATCAGGAAAGAATTTAGTAAGATGAGCCTTCCTGATGCAGGCATAGTCTGAAAAGCAGCTGTTCTTTGGGAGAGGCCGGGGGCGCGGGGCAGAGCCACCGCAAAGCTGCCGACAGGCGGAACGGACATGGAACGGATAGGGCCATTTTTTTCTTGACAATATCCGCAAATAATGTTATTCTATTTGCGAACATTTTATGAGAATATTCGCAAATACGATTCAAAAGGAGAGTAACACACATGCCATCAAAGCCGGTGCTTTCAGATGCCGACAAAGAGATGATCCGCAAAAGACTTAATGAATTATGTGAAGAATGCTGGAT
>JAIEKC010000420.1:0-5041 GCA_029064505.1 Acetatifactor sp. | reverse complement strand
AGACTATATTTTCTGTACCTGGGGGGATCAGGATCTGAAAGAACTGCAGCGAAATATGAAATTCTACCATATGAAGCCGCTGTCAGACGGCCCTATCGCTTTTCTGGATATACAGAAGCTGTTCAGCATTGCCTATGAGGACGGAAAATCCCGGAAAGCGTTGGAGTATGCGGTGGATTTTCTTGACATGGAGAAGGACATCCCTTTTCACAGGGCTTTCAGCGATGCCTACTATACAGCCAAGGTTCTCGAGAGGATTCAAGCAGAGTTTCCGGAGGTGCTGAAAAAGATATCCTATGATGTGTTTCATCCGCCCGTTAGCCGGGAAAGAGAGATCAAAGTCCAGTTTGACACTTATATGAAATATATTTCCAGGGAATTTGACAGTAAGACCGATGCCATGTCGGACAGGGAAGTGATTTCCAGTAAGTGCTATCTCTGTCACAGAAACTTGCGAAAAAAGCTTCGTTGGTTTACCTCCAATAACAGGCATTACTACTGTCTTGCCTATTGTGATAAGCATGGATACCTGAAGGGAAAGATCCGTCTGCGCAAATCGGAAGAAGGCAGGGTTTATGTAGTCAAGACCACCAGACTCATTACAGAGCAGGAAGCTGCGGCGTTGATGGAACGGCGCGCTCATGCCAGAGAGCTGAAACGACGTCATAATCATTAATACAGGCACATCCTGTTTTAGCATGTCCCCATGCCTGATCTTTTGTCGGGCTGTGCTGTTATAAGCGGAGTATTGCCTTCCTGGAGCGTGTTTGAAAAATCATTTCCCCGGTCTGCACGCCTCACTTCGCGGCCTGCCGATGAATTACTATTTTTTGGAGTTTTGCATGATGTCATATGGAAAATGTATTATACCGGATCAGGGACTGCGATCAAAAATCGAAGTCCCTGAATCTGTTTGCGCGCTTTGCTTTCCTGCGGCGCCTGCGGTTTTGTTTTTTCCAGGCGCGTCTGCCGCGTCCTGCAAAGGAAAAGTTTTTAAGAAGAAGCTTCATTAAAATAAATATAATACCAATTACACCGATGGCGATCAATATTCCCAGTACTTTTACGATATTGATAAAAATGAAAGAGGAGTCATGCTGTTTTGGACTTTCCTCTTCCGGTGTCTGGAACAGGTAAGAGGCATCTTCCTGGTCTTCCGCAAAATTCAGTGATACGGAACCGATATAAACATCATGGTAAGTGTAGGTAATGATGGCGGCCTGACTTTCGCTTTGCGTATCGTAAGAGATCACCGAGTCCAACTCATCAAAGCTGGTGGTTTTGGGCAAAATGACGTAATCGTTTTTATTCAGGGACAGAATGGGTTGGGAATTTCCGAAAATATCGTTCCCGCTGTAGAACAGCCCCGTATTATCAATATTATATTTCGTCTCCGTCTGAGATACATTTACTTTGTCAAAGTTATTAAATCCATAATTGAAGAGGGCGATCGTATCTTCATATTGATAGGGGGATTCGTCCTTCATGACCACACAGATCAGCTTCATACCGTCCTTCTCCGCGCAGGATACCAGACAGCTTCTGGCAGTATCCGTGTAGCCTGTCTTACAGCCCACCAGATATTCATAGGCATATTTGCCCCCGGGGATGATCTGCATGAGATTTACTTCCAGCTTTCCCTTTGGCAGCTTGTCTGTAACGGGAAACTCCATGCGTCTTGTGAGGGTGATCTTGCAGAGCATTTCATTGGAAAAGAAAGCCCTTCCGATCATAGCCAGATCATAGGCGGTAGTATAGTGGTCTTCATCCGGCAGTCCGTTGGGATTTACGAAATGCGAATTCAGACAGCCCAATTCCGTGGCACGCTCATTCATCATCTCAGCAAATACCGACCAGTCGGTAGTATCCGTAATATGCTCTGCCACGGCGAAGGAAACCTCGTTGGCGGAGCGGATGAGGATCGCATTCAGGCATTGTTCCATGGTAAGCTCCTGTCCCACATCCATGGCAATGTGGCTGCTGTCTCTGGGAGTGTCAAACACGGCATCATGGGAAAAGGTCACAATCTCATCCATGGAGCAAAGCTCGGATGCGATCAGGGTAGTCAGGATCTTCGTGGTGCTGGCAGGATATTCCTTCATATGGATATTTTTTTCATAAAGAATGGCGCCTGTTTCCAACTCGATCAGAATGGCAGATTCCGCACCTACCACCGGTCCGGCAGGCCAGTTTGCCACCTCATTGGACTGTATGGGCATGGCGCGGTTGTTCTCCAGCGCAAGTTCTGTTTTGGACGCGGCAAAAACAGCCGGCCCTGAATGAAAAAACAGGGCGCCTGCACAGACAAGGGCGGTGAATCCGGATATATATCTGTGAAAAAGGGTCTTTGTTTTTAACATATTTACACTCCCATGCCCGCCTCCGATGGGCACTCATTTCGATATTCATGACAATGGAATCCGGCTTTGGAATTCTATTGTATGGAAATCTGCCTCCAAGATGGTTTCTTTGTAATATGGCAGAGTGGTAATAGTATACCCGACAGATTGATTCGTAAAAAAGGGCAATTTTCATTATACACCATTTTCTCCGAAAACTATAGGAGGAATTTGCACGTTTTTGCATAATGTCTGCCTGACCGGAGGGGACGGATGCGGCAAACGGCATTATGCGGACAGTATACCATTGACAATCGGGCTGAGATAAAGTAAATTGAATGAAGGATGAATAGAAAAGGCATCGAAAGGAACAGATATTATTATGAGATTGCGCAACATTACAGGCTCCCGTGAGGTGATTGCAGACAGTCCGTATGTGGTGCAGGAGGCTGTGCAGTCGGAATGTCCGGGTACCTGGAATACTATTTTCGGAAATAATAATCCCATTTATATTGAAATCGGAATGGGAAAGGGAAAATTCATACATACTATGGCCAGAGAGCACCCGGAGATCAATTATGTCGGAATCGAAAAATACTCCAGTGTGCTGCTTCGGGCGATACAGAAGATGGAGCGGGAAGAGCTGCCGAACCTGAAATTTCTGCGTATGGATGCGGAAAATATTACCAAAGTGTTCGGCGCAGGGGAGGTGGACCGGATTTATCTCAATTTCTCCGATCCCTGGCCCAAGGACAGGCATGCCAAGAGAAGGCTGCCCTCCCGTGAGTTTCTGGCACGCTATGAAAGGATCCTGAAGAGGCAGGGACAGCTGGAGTTTAAGACGGATAACAGGGAGCTTTTTGACTTTGCGGTGGAGGAACTGGAGCCTGCGGGCTGGAAGGCGGAGGTTATTACCTATGACCTGCATGGTGACGAAGCGTTGATGCGGGGCAATGTGATGACAGAGTATGAGGAGAAATTCTCCGCCATGGGAAATCCCATCTGCAAATATGTCATATCAGCAGGAAACTCATAAATTCAGGCACCGTAAGCCGGTGCAGAAAAGGAGAGACAAGATGGAACATAAGTTTACGACGGACAATTTTGATATGGAGGTATTGCAGGCTTCCGTCCCGGTGCTGGTGGATTTTTATGCGGACTGGTGCGGTCCCTGCAAGATGATGGCTCCGATCGTGGAAAAGCTGGCGGAAGAGTTTGACGGTCAGGTAAAGATAGGAAAATGCAATATTGATGAAAATATGCAGATTGCCCAGAGGTACCGGGTGGCCAGTATCCCCACGTTTATAGTATTTAAGGACGGAAAGTCGCAATCCACCCAGGTCGGTGCCATGTCGGCAGCCGAATTAAAAAAATTTGTGGAGCAGGCGCTGAATTGATATGAATAAAAAAATATTGTTTGACGAAGGAAAAAAGACATTGGCATGTATTGCGGGCGCCTTTCTGTATGCTGCAGGAATCAATCTGTTTGTAGTGCCGTCAGGGCTTTATACAGGCGGAGTCATGGGTATCTGTCAGGTGATCCGTACCCTGTTGGCGGAGTTGCTGCATGTGGAATTTACAGCTTTCGATATTGCCGGTGTGATATATTACTTAATCAATGTCCCCATTTTTATCATAGCTTTCACGAAAATCGGACGAAAGTTTCTGACAAAGACGATCATTTCCGTTACAGCCATGACATTGTTTCTCTCGCTGATCCCCGTCACTATGGTAGTGGAAGACGTGATGGCGGCATGTGTGGTAGGCGGTATCATTTCGGGAGCCGGGTCAGGTATCCTTCTCCGCATGGGCTCTTCGGGAGGCGGTATGGATGTGGTGGGAGTGATGCTGGCAAGATGGAAGCAGGATTTCAGTGTGGGTAAAGTGGGGCTGTTGGTAAATCTGGCGCTCTATGCTACCTGCGCATTTCTGTTTGATATAGAAATTGTAGTATATTCCGTTATTTATGCAGCGGTGTATTCGGTGGCAATGGACAAAGTACACACCCAGAACATCAATGTGGAAGTACATGTGATCACGAAAGCGGATACTACCGCACTGGAGAAGGAAGTATTTCAGGAGCTGGGAAGAGGTGTTACCAAGTGGTCTACCTTGGGCGCCTACACTTACGACCGGTCTCACATTCTGTACATTATGCTGTCCAAGTATGAAGTGGGACGGCTGAAGGTGATCGTCCATAAGTATGATCCGAATGCCTTCATAGTGGTAAATGAAGGTGTCAGCGTGATCGGACATTACTTGAAGAAACTGTAATTCTCTGATTGAAAATAAGTGATAACTGTCAAAGCCTCCGGAAGCGGTTCTCCGGAGGCTTTTTAGAACCATTGCAACAGTTCGGATAGTCCCTCCCGCGAAGTCCAAATTGCCTTCCTGTGCAATTTTGCGAGACCGTTTGGTGATTTGTCCGGATTGACACGGTTTCTCCGATCCCTGTGATTGACGAAAAAACGATTGTTGCATGCGGAAATGAAATATGTTACACTGACCTCACAAGAACCACTTTTCAACGAGCAGGAAATTCTATTTGCCGACGAACTTTGTTGACATCCTATAACATCTGAACTTCTGGTATTGAGATATCCCTGCTTGAAATCACACCAATTAAAAGCAGGGAGGCGGAATATGGGGGAAGCGAATGTGGCATTGAATGTCTACATGAGTCGTTCGGACAGGATCCGTTC
>JAIEKC010000042.1:0-2311 GCA_029064505.1 Acetatifactor sp. | reverse complement strand
CCGGTTCCTTTCTGACCGCCGTACATTCCGCACTTTACGATACTTCCCTCGATCCAGGCGCTCTCCCTGATCCTTCCCTTTCTCAGTCCGTTCAGAATACACAGCCTGCGCAGAATGTACAGATTCCTGATCTCTTTTTCCGTGAGCCGATCCGCCACCGTCCTGCAATTTCCCGTCAGCACATCATCCGAGAAAAGATAATCCCCAAAACTCTCTGTCTCCAACACTGTCGGTTCTGCCATAAACAGCGTGAATAACTTATTCACCAGCCTTCTTCCGTCCCTGGAATGAGTTTGAAAACTGTTTCCCCCGGAATGTGTGTCACACCCTGCGGGATGCAAGTCATACCTTTCCAAAAAGCATCTCAGCGCCTCAAGATTCTGCCGCTGTCTCTCCCCATTGGGATTCCCTTCAGGATCCAGACACGGCAGATATTTCCCGTCCTTCCGAAAATATCCCAGGGTCATACCCTCGTCCGCACTGCACACCGCTTCAAAGAGTGAATTGCTGAAATATACCTTCCGTCGCAATCCTGCCCCCGGCGTAAAATACCACCCGTGGTAATCCCTGGCATCCGCCTCGGGAGGAGTCTCATACATGCCAAAATAGTAGCCTTCTATATGAATATCCGGCATACGGCTTTGGATCAGTGTCTGCAGCGACTGCTGAAATGTCCCCACCCAGCCGCTGTCCACAATGGCATAAGGGACATCCGAAAGCAATCCCTCCTGCTGCAGGTATCCCATGGTACTTTCATAAGCTTCCATGGAATGCGCTTTTACATAGTTCAGGAACAATGGCTCACTTCCCAGTATTTCCTTCAGTTCCGCTATCTGATGCCGGGTCAGGAGATCTTTATACGTATCCTTCCTGCCAATCCGCTCCGCCACCTCAGCCGCTTCCTCATCCGTCAGCGCGCCACGCTTCAAAATCCGTTCCGGTGTGACCTCCATCCCCCCGGCACATATCCTGTCCAGACTGCCCTGTATATCTAAATGGTATGCGGGAATCCGCATGGCATACCGGGATACATGAAGATAACGGCATTCCACAGAAAGCTTTCCCAATTCTGCCAGTCTGCAGGCCGCCAGATAGATCTGATAACCGTCTCTGCTCAGAAAATAGAGCCGTTTCCTGCCTGAACGGACAGCCTCTTCCAGCACCCATCCGGCAAATTCCATGATTGCCGGGACGAAACCGTACAAGTACAGTCCGGCGCCCGGAGATAACTCCATCTCATCTTCCGTCCTGCGGACAGCCGTAACATAAGACGGATTTTCTTCCGTTAATATATCTGCATATTGTTTCAGTCTCTCTATACAATTTTCTGAACTACAAGCTTTCGGCACTATCCTCTGCCTTTCCATGATTTATATCAATCCATGACCTGAATATATTCCGGTCAGGCGGATTTTCTTTCGTATATGCTCCAACCGCATTCAAACAAATAACCGTACTTCCGACAAAGATACACTCACCACACAGAGCATGCCCGTTCCGCAGACCCTGTTGTTTTTCAAGGGGCGTCCCTTCGAACGCCCCTCTGGGATGCTCTGCACATCCCGTTTTGATAGAAACCATACTACTAAGTACTTAAATGATCATGCATGAATTTTTTTGACTTTACACTGTTTTCACAGTGTATTTTTTCGTAGCAATAGTATTTCTTCTCTTAATACTGTCCTGTCTTAGGTGCTCTCACACCGCTTGCAGATGCAACCTTGGATGCATCCACCACCATAAATGCCACAGGTGAAAATGACTTAAAGGTTCCTGTTACTTTCAGGTCGTCTCCTAAAACAGCCTGGCCGACAACTTCCCATGAGTAGGGAGCCGTGGACTGTCTGTGGAGCACGTATACCAGATCGCCCTTTTTCGCAAAAGCGCTGGCATCAAAGGGAATCTGTACACCGCCTGCAGGAATGGTGCCGTTGTAGCTTACCTCTGTCACTGCCGCAAGACGTGCGGATGCGTTTACGTTCAGATCCTTCAGAACCTGTGCGTTAGAAGTCACTCTCACCACTTCATCCGACAGTTCCTTCGAAGGTGCCTGTACCGTTACATCCTTCACAGTCGTTGTCACAGTTGTACTGATCGTCTGAGCTTCCGGACTGGGTGCCGCCGCTACAGGCAGTGCCACAGCCACAGTCATCACTACTGCCAGCATCAGCTTGTATAACTTTTTCATTGGACATTTCCTCCTTTCGTATTTATAGTTGGTTTCTATATATTAGTACCGGCTGCCCGGTAGTAATACCTTATGATATATCCGCTTCGTGATAGAACACATTGATGATCAGGTCAAAAAGTG
>JAIEKC010000419.1:0-3440 GCA_029064505.1 Acetatifactor sp. | reverse complement strand
AATTAGGAGGGAAAAGGTATGGAGAAGATTTCTACAGAGGATTTTCAGGTGATCGACAACTGTCTCATGATCAGGCTGCCGGAAGAGATAGATCACCATCGGGCAGGTTTTATCTGTGAGAATGCGGACAGGCTTCTGGTCCGTGACGAGGTATGTAATGTGGTGTTTGACTTTGAAAATACGCGATTTATGGATTCGTCGGGAATCGGGATCATTATGGGGAGGTATCGGAAAATAGCCTGTTTTGGGGGAAAGGTCTATGCCATTCATGCGGACAGGCAGATCCAGAGAATACTTATGGTATCCGGTTTAAATAAAATTGTGGAGGTACTGGTATAAATGACACAGGACATGAATTTGGAAAGAAAGACATTATCGGAGATGGATTCAAATATTGATTCGGGTATCGACCTGCCCCCTGCCGGGGAGATCAGAGAGAATGATCTGCCGCCTGCCAGGGCGGGCAGGGAGAACAGTTCACGCAAGAGACAGGCATGCGGGTACAAAAATGAGATGGAGCTTTCCTTTGACGCGATTTCCGATAACGAGGCTTTTGCCAGAGTGGCGGTGGCGGCGTTTGTCTCCCATCTGAATCCCACTCTGGAGGAGCTTTCGGACATCAAGACGGCTGTCTCCGAGGCGGTGACCAATGCCATTATCCATGGCTATGAGAATTTTTACGGCTATGCCGGGGGCGGCGGGAAAAGGCTTCCGGAGGCGGTGATCCATCCGGGGAAGGTCAGGATCCGCTGTCTTTTGGAAAAGGATCTGTTACATATCAGAGTTTCCGATGAGGGTGTGGGGATGGAGGATATCGAACAGGCTATGGAACCGCTTTTCACCACAAGGCCGGAGCTGGAGCGTTCCGGAATGGGATTTGCCTTTATGGAAGCCTTTATGGATGATCTGGAGGTGGAGAGCTGTCCCGGGAAAGGCACAACCGTACATATGACAAAGAAAATGGGAGTCGGTGACTGGATTGACAGCGAGGAGTAGCTTATGGAGGAGACATCAGTACTGATCGCGAGGTCACAGGCAGGAGAAAGAGATGCAAGGGAGGTACTGATAGAGAAAAATCTGGGACTGGTTCATCATATTGTCAAAAGATTTGCGAACAGAGGATACGATCCGGAGGATTTATTCCAGATCGGAACCATAGGACTGATGAAAGCGATCGACAAATTTGATCTGAGTCTCGGATTAAAGTTTTCGACCTATGCCGTCCCCATGATCACAGGGGAGATCAAGCGGTTTCTGCGCGACGACGGCATGGTAAAGGTCTCACGTACCATCAAGGAAAACGGTATGAAGGTAAGCTTTGCCAGACAAAAGCTGCAGGGCATATTGGGAAGGGAACCCCTGATACAGGAGATTGCGGAGGAGACCGGCATGGACCGGGAAGAGATTGTGCTTGCCATGGAAGCGTCCATAGAAGTGGAATCCATTTACAGCGCCGTGTATCAGGATGACGGCAGCGAGGTCTATCTGGTGGACAAGGTGGTCCGCGGCAGCGGCGGCAGTGTGGGCAGCAGTATGGTGGGCGTGTACGGCAGCGAAGACAGCGAGAAGGAGGAGCTGCTCAACCGCATGCTGTTAAAGCAGCTGCTGGACGGTCTGGAGCCTTCGGAGCGGGAACTCATCTATATGCGGTATTTTCAGAATAAGACTCAGATGGAAATCGCATCGGTCCTGGGTATCAGTCAGGTACAGGTCAGCCGCATGGAGAAGAGGATCCTGCTGCGGATGCGTGAAAAGGCGAAACAGTGACAGGGATGCGGTGTATGCCGGACCCCGGGAAACACACTGTGTTTTCGGGACTGATCCGGAAGAATTACCATATTTTTTGCATAATCTAATATTTTCCGCTTTTCTTCTATGGCAAATTCATTTATTATAAAAAGGTAGGAACCGTGAACGGGTTCCGACGGAATTAATTGTTGCATAGGGACAGGTGAGGGAGAATACTTATGAAAAAAGAGATAAATGAAGAATCCATGCGGGAATATAAGTGGCGGCAGGCGCGGAGGCGTCAGAATCAGATAAAACTGGCATTGATCATGCTGTGCACTCTTGTAGTGCTGGTCATTATCATGTATTGCGGAACGGCATTGTATCTGAAGATTACAGAGGGGGAAGACGGAGGCGCTGTGACGGCATCCGGGGGAACGGTGGTCTATTCCCAGGAGGAGCTGGATATGCAGGTGTCTCTTGCGGTGGCTGAGGCGGAGAACAGAGTGGCGGCGGAGACAGATACCCTGATCGCGGAAGCTGTCAGGGCCGCTGAGGAACAGGCACAGGAGGGTGTCCTGGATAATATCCGCACCAGCCTGTCCGACGGGCAGACCATGCTGGAGGCCCTGCGTCCGCTGTATCCCGAAGAGATGCTGGTGGCAAGCGGTGGGCAGTATCATTTTGTGCCCATTAACAGGCAGCTGAAGCAGAGTCAGCTGGTGCAGGAGAATGTCAATCTGCTGGAGAGCGGGGAGATCCAGTATATGTCCGGCGATCAGGTGATCTCCCACAAGGGGATTGACGTATCCAGGCATCAGGGAAATATTGACTGGGAAAAGGTGGCGCAGGACGGAGTGGAGTTTGCATTCATCCGGGTGGCGTACCGCGGCTACGGAACGGGAAAGATGGAGGAAGACAGCTACTTTGACCAGAACATGCAGGGTGCGCAGGCGGCGGGTATCAAGACCGGTGTCTACATCTACAGCCAGGCGATCACGGAGGAGGAGATCCTGGAGGAGGCCAATCTGGTCCTGCAGAAGGTCGCGCCCTATCAGCTGGAATGTCCCATTGTCTTTGATGTGGAGCTGGTGTCAGGCGCTAACGGGCGTATGAACAATCTTACGCAGGAGGAAAGGACGAATCTGACACTGCTGTTCTGTCAGACCATCGAGGCGGCAGGCTATAAGCCCATGATCTACCACAACACGGAAATGGGCGCCCTGAAGATCGATGTGGCGGCGCTGGAGGATTATGACAAGTGGTTTGCCTCTTACAGTGAGATGCTGTACTATCCATATGAATACAAGGTATGGCAGTACACACCCCACGGAAAGGTGGCGGGGATCAATTCCGAAGTGGATCTGAATATCTGCATAGAGCCTATCTGGGAGGAATAAGACCGGAAGCGGCGGATGCGGGCAGGGGCTCCTTTTTGTTGCAGGATTACCATGGAGAAAGGCAGACACGGGGATGAACAGTGAAAATTACAGCCGTCCGTTGGATCTGAAGCGGATACGGATCACAGATGACTTTTGGGGAAGAGAACAGGAGCTGGTGCGTACAGAGGTGATCCCCTACCAGTGGGAGGCGTTGAATGATCGTGTACCGGATGCTTCGCCCAGCTATTGCATGCGGAATTTCAGGGTGGCAGGAAAGCTGATGAGGGAGAAGATCGCAAAGGGAAAAAGCTTTGTCCCTCCGTCCTACAC
>JAIEKC010000418.1:0-5039 GCA_029064505.1 Acetatifactor sp. | reverse complement strand
CTATAAAGACTGCGGCTATGTCATTGATACCCATACCGCCGTGGCTTCCGCGGTGTATCGAAAGTATGCGGAGAAAACGGGAGACAGGACGAAGACGGTGATCGCATCCACCGCCAGCCCTTTCAAGTTCACCAGAAGCGTAATGAACGCCATTGACGCAAAGTACGATGCCATGGGCGATTTTGAGCTGGTGGACGAGCTTTCCAGAATAGCAAATGTGGCTGTTCCCCAGGCTATTGAGGAGATCCGCACTGCGCCTGTGGTACATGACAGGCAGTGTGATGTGGACAAGATGAAGGATACCGTAAGGGAATTCTTAAGATTATAAGCCCGTTTCTCAGAGTTGATCCCCGCAGTTTTCTGCGGGGTAGTTCGTTTTCCGTTTATGGAGACACCTTTCGCCATCGGGCTGGCAAAAGAGGAAGAAATAAGATGAGCACCCAAATGTGCCCAGACATATGCATGCTGTTAATAAGATTGTAGTTCAAAAGGCATGAGCTTCCGGACGGAAGCTTTTCAGGAAGAGAGAGGAATTATGACAACAGAAGAAATGTTAAAAAGGGTAGACCACACGCAGTTGAAGGCGTATGCCACATGGGACGACATCAAAAAACTGTGCGATGAGGCGGTCAGGTATCACACCGCCAGCGTATGTGTTCCGCCCACTTATATTAAGGCCATCCGTGACACATACGGAGAGCAGATCAATATCTGCACGGTGGTGGGCTTTCCGCTGGGTTACAGCGTGACAGAGGCAAAGGCTGCGGAGGCAGAGTGTGCTTTAAAGGACGGCTGTGATGAGATCGATATGGTGGTCAATATCAGTGATGTGAAGAACGGATACTGGGAGAAGGTGGAGGATGAAATCCGTACAATGAAAAGAATCTGTGGGAACCATATTTTAAAAGTGATCATCGAGACATGTTACCTCACAGAGGAAGAAAAGATCACCATGTGCCGCATTGTCACCCGGGCGGGGGCGGATTATATCAAGACATCCACCGGGTTCGGTACAGGCGGCGCTGCCAGGGAGGATGTGGAGCTGTTTCGGAAGCACATCGGCCCTGACGTGAAGATCAAAGCGGCAGGCGGCGTCTCCACGCTGGAGGATCTGGAGATGTTCATCAGCCTGGGCTGTGACCGCATCGGGACTTCACGGGCGGTAGGACTGTGTCAGGGGAAGGAAACGGAAGGATATTAACGGAGCGGCATTTGTGGTTTGTACATAAAGCTGTATCATATAAAGAAAAATGTAAAAGACAGGAAGGAACAGGAAAGAAGGATTTAAGATGGAAAATCAGGTGATTCAGGATCGTTTGAAGGCATTGAGAGAACTTATGAAGGCGGAAGGGATCGATTATTACATGATGCCCACGGCCGACTTTCACAATTCCGAGTATGTGAATGATTATTTTAAGGTGCGGGAGTATTTCTGTAATTTCTCAGGTTCAAACGGAACACTGCTGGTATGGCAGGAAGGTGCAGGACTCTGGACGGACGGAAGATACTTTATTCAGGCGGAACATGAGCTGGAGGGAACTACCGTAGAGCTGTTCCGCATGCTGGACGAGGGAGTGCCCACGCTGGAGAACTTTCTGGCTCAGAACATGAAACAGGGACAGACTCTTGGCTTTGACGGCAGAGTGATCCCGGCCAGGGAAGGCAGGAAGCTGGAAGAGAAGCTGGCGGACAGGAAGATCGCTTTTGCCTATGAGAAAGACCTGGCGGAGAGCCTCTGGGAGGACAGGCCCGCATTCCCCCACGGACAGGTCATGGTACTGTCTGAGGAGCTGGCGGGCAGGAGCACGGAGGATAAGCAGAAGGATGTGATGGAAAAGGTGTCCGGGGAAGGGGCGGACAGCTTTCTTCTGACGAAACTGGATGATCTGATGTGGCTCTTTAACATCAGGGGCGGTGACGTGGAGTGCAATCCCGTGGCTATGTCATATGGTTATCTGACGAAGGAGGAAGCGGTTCTCTTTATTCAGAAGAGTGTGGTGGACGAGACCGCGGCGGAGTATTTTGCCGGGAAGAAGATTACCGTGAAGGATTATTCGGAGATCGTTGATTATCTGAAGGCTCTTCCTGAGGGCGGGAAGGTGTTGGTGGATGACCGTCATTGCAGCTACACTTTATATAAAACACTGTCGGAGAAGCAGACCCTTGTAGAGAAGAAAAATCCCACGGAACTGTTAAAGGCGGTGAAGAATCCCGTGGAGCTTTCCAATATGGAGGAAATCTACTTAAAGGACAGTGTGGCCCTGACGAAATTCATTTACTGGCTGAAGCGAAATATCGGAAGGCAGGAGATCACGGAGATCACGGCGGCGGATCATCTGGAAAGTCTGAGGAGGGAGATTCCGGAATGTATCGATCTTTCCTTCCCCTCCATATCGGCTTACGGCGCCAACGCGGCTATGATGCATTACGAACCCACTCCGGATGATCACGCGGTATTGAAACCGGAGGGGCTTTACCTGATCGATTCCGGCGGACAGTATATGGGCGGCACCACGGATGTGACCAGGACCATTGCGCTGGGACCTGTGTCGGAGGAAATAAAGAAGCATTATACGCTGGTGGCGGCCGGTATGCTGCAACTCACCAATGCCCGCTGGATCTACGGCTGTACCGGAAGGAATCTGGACATTCTGGCCCGTCAGCCCATCTGGGACATTGACATGGATTATAAATGCGGTACAGGCCACGGTGTGGGCTATATTCTGAATGTGCATGAAGGGCCTCAGAACATGCGCTGGCGTTTCACGGACGGTATGACGGAGGCTGTCATCGAGGCCGGTATGGATATCTCCAACGAACCCGGTATCTATGTCGAGGGAAGCCACGGCATCCGCATTGAGAATATCATGGTGGCGGAAAACGATGTGAAGAACGAGTACGGGCAGTTCATGCATTTTAAGACCCTCACCTGGGTGCCTGTAGATATGGATGCCATTGATCTGAGTTATATGAGTGAAGCGCAGAAGAATATGCTGAGAGATTACCAACAGAAGGTATATGAGAAGGTTTCGCCCCATTTGACGGAGGAAGAGGCTGAGTGGCTGAAGCGGGAGACGAGAGCGGTATAAACAGGCTGCCCGTTCACCTGTCATTGCGGCGGGGCGTTACCATTGAACTGTTACAAAATGGTTTGAAAATTCCTTTCCATTTATTGACTTTTGATGACCGTCATGTTAAAGTTATAACGAGTTGTGTATTGTGTCATTTGGCTGTGAGGAGCTGTCATGAAAGATTATTTCATGACAGATCCTAAATTAATGGGACAGTATACCGGAATTTGTAGGAAGCTACAAGAAAGAAATCATGAAAGAAAAGAGGTAAAACGCGAGATGGCAGAGATCAATTTAAGCAAGTATGGCATCACCGGAACTACAGAAGTAGTGCACAACCCTTCTTACGAGGTATTGTTCGAAGAAGAGACCAAGGCAGGTCTGGAAGGTTTTGAAAAGGGTCAGGAAACTGAGTTGGGCGCAGTAAATGTAATGACCGGAATCTACACAGGCCGTTCTCCCAAAGACAAGTACATTGTAATGGATGAGAATTCCAAGGATACTGTATGGTGGACCTCCGATGAGTATAAGAATGATAATCATCCCATGTCTGAGGATGTGTGGGCAACCGTAAAGGAGATCGCTCAGAAGGAGCTCTGCAATAAGAGACTGTTCGTTGTAGATGCATTCTGCGGCGCGAACAAGGACACCCGTATGGCAGTCCGTTTTATCGTTGAGGTGGCTTGGCAGGCTCATTTCATCAAGAATATGTTCATCCAGCCCAGCGCAGAGGAACTGGAGAGCTTCGAGCCTGATTTCGTTGTTTACAACGCTTCCAAGGCGAAGGTTGAGAATTACAAGGAGCTGAATCTGAATTCCGAGACCTGCGTGGCTTTCAATATTTCCAGCCGTGAGCAGGTTATCATCAATACATGGTACGGCGGAGAGATGAAGAAGGGTATGTTCTCCATGATGAACTACTACCTGCCTTTGAAGGGTATCGCTTCCATGCACTGTTCCGCAAATACCGATATGAACGGTGAGAACACAGCGATCTTCTTCGGACTTTCCGGAACCGGTAAGACCACATTGTCCACAGATCCCAAGCGTCTGCTGATCGGTGATGACGAGCACGGCTGGGATGACAATGGCGTGTTCAACTTCGAGGGTGGCTGCTATGCAAAGGTTATCAATCTGGACAAGGATTCCGAGCCCGATATCTACAATGCGATCAAGCGTGACGCTCTGTTGGAGAACGTTACCGTAGATGAGAACGGCAAGATTGACTTTGATGATAAGAGCGTAACCGAGAATACCCGTGTTTCTTATCCGATCAACCACATTAACAATATTGTACGTCCCGTTTCCGCAGCTCCGGCAGCTAAGAATGTGATCTTCCTGTCCGCGGATGCGTTCGGCGTACTTCCTCCCGTGTCCATTCTGTCTCCTGAGCAGACACAGTATTACTTCCTTTCCGGATTTACTGCTAAGCTGGCAGGTACGGAGCGCGGTATCACAGAACCCACACCTACCTTCTCCGCCTGCTTCGGCCAGGCATTCCTGGAGTTGCATCCTACAAAGTATGCAGAGGAGCTGGTTAAGAAGATGCAGCAGAGCGGCGCTAAGGCTTATCTGGTGAATACCGGATGGAACGGCACCGGTAAGAGAATCTCCATCAAGGATACCAGAGGTATCATCGATGCGATCCTGAACGGTGACATCAACAATGCGCCTACCAAGAAGCTTCCGATCTTCAACTTTGATATTCCCACGGAGCTTCCCGGTGTGGACACCAACATTCTGGATCCTCGCGATACTTATGCAAATGCAGCTGACTGGGAGACCAAGGCAAACGATCTGGCTGACAGATTCGTTAAGAATTTTGCTAAGTATGAGGGCAATGACGCAGGCAAGGCACTTGTAAGTGCAGGTCCTCAGAAGTAAAGACTGATGGATCAGTTACTATATCGAAAAGCGAAAACCACCGGTTTATGACCGGTGGTTTTTTAAAGGTATAGAGCAATACAT
>JAIEKC010000417.1:0-1798 GCA_029064505.1 Acetatifactor sp. | reverse complement strand
GTGGAGATTCAGGGCATCATTACCACACTGCAGAATGAGGCACAGAAGACGGTGGACGAGATGCAGAATGCGGAAGTTCTGATGCAGGAGCAGCAGACGAGGCTGGAGGATACCAAGAGCAAGTTCAATGCCGTGAGCAGTGGTATCGATGTTTCCAGAAGGGGAACGGAGGACATTCGCGTCAGCGCGGATTCTGCTGACAGCTCCAGAAGTACGGTTATTGATGTTATCTCCAATCTGTCCGCTATCTCGGAGGAAAATGCGGCATCCGCTGAGGAGACGGCCGCTTCCATGGAAGAGCTGAATGCGACCATCAATATGATGGCGGAGGAAGCTTCCAGACTGAAGCAGATCTCAAACGGTTTGAATGAGGACATGAATTTCTTCAGGATGTAGGCAACTGTCCATTAATA
Organism: Acetatifactor sp.; assembly: GCA_029064505.1. Classification (GTDB taxonomy): domain Bacteria; phylum Bacillota; class Clostridia; order Lachnospirales; family Lachnospiraceae; genus Acetatifactor. The sequence goes on along the minus strand of JAIEKC010000417.1, from coordinate 1,385 downwards.
ACTTGTCTAAATCCGCACAGTCTGCGTTGTCTGCGCAAGTTATTTTCGGACAATTCCTAAGAATGGGAGCATTTTGAGGAAATGGAAATGAGATGAAGTACATAAATGACTGCCGATCAGAAAGTGAACGGTGATCACAGGAATACAAACTGACACTCCGGTATTTTTTACCGGGGTGTTTTTCTGCAGTGCCACATTTGTGGTGGGATGTGTACACCGTTGCAGGCAGCAATAAGGTCATAGTCTCTCGTTGACGGGGCAGCTGTATGGGGAGAGCCCTGTTTGTGCTTTTTTCAGTACAATGAAAATTCAGGAAGAATTTGCTTGCATTCAAGGTATTCTATGGTAAAATAATGGAGACAATTGAATAGTGAGAGGTTTATTGATCGAAGAGGAGAAGAGCACAATGAAACGTATCAAAATACTTTTAACGGCACTTCTGACAATGGCTGTACTGGGCGCTTGCGGCTCAGACGGCACAGGAGAGTCTTCGGGGGATAATTCCTCTAAGGAGCCCACTTATGGAGGCTCCGTTGTTGTAGGCATACAACAGGATATTGACAGTCTTGACCCTCATAAAGCAACGGCGGCAGGAACGAAGGAAATCTTGTTTAATATTTTTGAAGGCTTGGTAAAGCCTGATGAAAACGGCAACCTGATCAATGCAGTGGCAAGTGACTATACGATTTCCGAGGATGGTCTGGTATATACCTTTACCCTCAGGGATAACGTAAAGTTCCACAATGGCAATGTTGTGACATGTGAGGATGTCAAGTACTCTCTGGAGAGAGTATCGGGACTTCTGGACGGCACGCCCCTCATTTCCACACTGAAAACGATCCAGGCTGTAGATATATTGGATGAAAAGACGGTTCAGGTAACAGTGGAGAGTGCGAATACAGAGCTGATCTACAGCTTTGTGGCAGCGATCATTCCCGCGGGAAGCGGGGAGGATGAGACGGCGGATCCCATTGGTACGGGACCGTTTTCTTTTGTCTCCTATACCCCTCAGGTAGGGATCGTGGTGAAGAAGAATCCGGATTACTGGCAGACCGGTCTGCCTTATCTGGATGAGGTCAATTTCAAGATCGTCAACAGCCCGGATTCCGCCGTACTGGAGCTGCAGGGCGGAACCATTGACATCTATGCCTATCTGACGGATTCCCAGGCACAGGAGCTGCAGGAGAGCTTTCGTGTGGAGGCATCTCCGTCCAACGTGGTGCAGGCGCTGTTCCTGAACAATGCAGAGGCGCCTCTGGATGATGTCCGTGTACGCCAGGCCATCTGCTATGCCCTTGACAGGGATATGATCAATGAATTCGTAGGCGGGGGCAATGGAATGGTGATCAGTTCCGCCATGCTTCCCCTGACACTTATAAACATCT
>JAIEKC010000416.1:0-2367 GCA_029064505.1 Acetatifactor sp. | reverse complement strand
GTGTAAAGGATACGGTTGGAATTGACGGATTCTCCCTGAAAGAAAGGATCGTTCATAGGCACTGGTTCCTCCTGAATGGCAATTACCCTGATTATATACTAAAAGTCAATATAATGCAAATGAACGGCAACATTATTCATTTTACTGGGATAAAAAATTGGATATCATAATAACGAAGTTGCAAACATAAAGGTATCGACCAAGAATCCGGACTCCCGGAATCTGTTAACGCCAGAAAATGCAGGAGTGGATCAGACATTGTCGGCTTTGATCAACATTTGCTTTTGTGAATTGCCGTCGTATCATATGCTCCAGTGTCCGGCTTACGAACAGACGTAACAGTTCAGATAGCCCCTTCCGCCAAGTCAAAATTGCGTTTCCGTGCAATTTTGCGAGACTTGCGAACACCAAAATGAGTTTTGATTCATTTTGTGTGCATCCTCGTAACAGTTCAGACAGCGTGGTCTGTGGGATAATGAGGCAAGGTGTCGGCAGCAAACCGGCTGCGAAAGCAGGTGCGGGGAGATTTCGGGAGTCGTCGGTATCAGACGGAGGAGAATAATATGGCAAAGAAAGCACTGATCACGGGAGTTACAGGACAGGACGGCTCCTACTTATCGGAATTTTTATTGGAGAAGGGGTATGAGGTTCACGGCATGATCCGCCGCTCATCCGTGGATTACAGAGAGCGGATCGCCCATCTGGAAGGCAATCCTGACTTTCATCTGCATTACGGAGATCTGGGGGATTCCATGAGCCTGATGCAGGTCATCGGAACGGTGCGTCCCGATGAGATCTATAATCTTGCGGCTCAGAGTCATGTCCAGGTGAGCTTTGACGTGCCGGAATATACAGCGGATGTGGTGGCTACGGGGGTTCTCAGAGTGTTGGAGGCGGTCAGGCTCTGCGGCCTTGCGGAGACCTGCCGCATTTATCAGGCCAGCACCTCTGAGCTATACGGAAAGGTGGAAGAGGTTCCCCAGAAGGAGACCACGCCGTTTCATCCCTACAGCCCCTATGCGGTGGCGAAGCAATACGGTTTCTGGATCGTAAAGGAATACAGGGAAGCATACCGTATGTTCTGCTGTTCCGGTATCTTATTTAATCATGAAAGCGAACGCCGTGGAGAGACCTTTGTCACCAGAAAGATCACCCTGGCGGCGGCACGCATCGCTCAGGGGAAGCAGGACAGGCTCTATCTGGGCAATCTGTCCTCTCTCCGTGACTGGGGTTATGCGAAAGATTATGTGGAATGCATGTGGCTGATCCTTCAGAATGATAAGCCAGAGGATTACGTCATAGCCACCGGTGAGCAGCATTCCGTTCGGGAATTTGCCACCCTGGCGTTCCGTTATGCGGGGATCGAACTGAAGTGGCAGGGCGAGGGAATGGAAGAGCAGGGCATTGACGCGGCTACCGGCAGGGTGCTGGTAGAGGTGAGTCCTGATTTCTACCGTCCCACAGACGTGGTAAATCTCTGGGGAGACCCTACAAAGGCAAAGACAGAACTGGGCTGGAATCCTACCAAGACAAGCTTTGAAGAGCTGGTCAGGATCATGGTGGAACATGATATGGAGAAGGTTGCGGTGGAGAGAGCGGAAGAGCATATCAAGACAAATCTGGAAGAGTACCTGGAGAAAGGTGTTGTAAAGTAAAATGATGGAGAAAAATGCCAAAATATATGTGGCGGGTCACCGGGGAATGGTGGGTTCCGCGATTGTGAGGGAGCTTGAGAGGCAGGGATATACCAATATCATCACCCGTACTCATAGAGAACTGGATCTCTGCAGACAGGCTGCGGTGGAAGATTTTTTTGCAGAAGAGAAGCCGGAGTATGTATTTCTGGCAGCGGCGAAGGTAGGCGGGATCGTGGCCAATCAGGAAGCGCTGGCGGATTTCATGTATTTCAATATGACACTGGAGATGAACGTGATCCATTCCGCATGGGAAAACGGCTGCAAAAAGCTGGAGTTTCTGGGAAGTTCCTGCATATATCCGAGAATGGCGCCGCAGCCCATGCCGGAATCCTGTCTTTTGACCTCGGAATTGGAGAAAACCAATGAGGCATATGCGCTGGCCAAAATATCGGGACTGAAATATTGTGAATTTCTGAATAAACAATATGGCACGGATTACATTTCCGTCATGCCCACCAATCTCTACGGCCCCAATGACAATTATCATCCTACCCACAGTCATGTGCTTCCCGCATTGATTCGCCGGTTCCATGAGGCGAAGGAGAGCGGAGCGAAGGAAGTGGTCTGCTGGGGGGACGGATCTCCGCTGAGAGAATTTCTGTATGTGGATGACCTGGCAAACCTGGGTGTGTTTCTTATGAACCATTACAGCGGCGATGAGACCGTCAAC
>JAIEKC010000415.1:0-13022 GCA_029064505.1 Acetatifactor sp. | reverse complement strand
ATGTGGATGAGATCTGGCATCTGGATAAGGTGGAATTATAAAAGTGTGCAATGATTTTCCGGTACGTCATTGCATTGAGCTTGAAGTGATCAGTGCCTGATGTTTGCGTCAGAGCAAGGCGGCGATGCGGTGGCATCGTCTGGGAATTTTAACAATGCAACGGTGCGAAACAGGCAGGGAGTATGACAGGAACTTCGACAAGCTGATCTTTGTGCTGTCAATGTGATGAAAGATATGATTTAAAATGAAAGGAATCGCATGAAGAGAATATCAGAATGTGCAGGATTCCTTGTGTGTGCGGCCGCCTTAGCGATATGCTCAGGCGGCTGTAGTCATAAGGAGATTTCATGGGAGAAGGAAATTACGGAGGAAACCGTATATATAGATGGCCTGGAGGGAGAGTACACCTTTCTGTTCCTGACGGATTCCCATGTGGTGACACCGGATGACAGGGCGTCGGAACAGGAGCGGGAGTATGTGGAGCAGCGGTATGGTATGTTTGTAAATGCGGAGGGAATCTCATCTGCGGAACAATTTCCCGCCTGGATCGCCTATGCCAATGAGACGGGTGTGGATGCAGTCCTGCTGGGAGGGGACATCATCGATTCGCCTTCCAATGCCAATATCGAGTGGCTTCAGGGGCAGCTTGCGGAACTGGAAATGCCGTATCTGTATGTGCCCGGAAATCATGACTGGACTTATCCCTGGGAATATATGACGGATTACGGGAAAGAGAATTATCTGTCGGAGCTGGCACCCATGATGCGGGGAAATACGGCGGTTCAGTCTGTGGAGATCGGTGAACTGCTTCTTGTGGGAGTGGATAACAGCGCGAATCAGGTAAATCCCGACGCGATTTCCGGTTATGAAGATCTGCTGGCACAGAATAAGCCTGTTATTGTCATAAACCATGTGCCTTATGCCGCGGAGACATTATTGCCCAAGGCTGTGGAAGCGTGGAGCAGTCCCACGGTGATCGGCAATGGAAACGGCGGAGGGATCTGGCCAAATGATACCTCCGGATACTTTCTGGAACTTACTACAGCGGAGAACAGTCCGGTAAAGCTGGTGCTTGCAGGTCATGTGCATCTTTATGACGACGGTGTTATAAATCAAGAGCCGCAGCTGCGGCAGATCGTGGGAAATGCGGCCTATGAAGGGAGTGCTCTGTTGATCCGGGTCACGGGAGTGAGGGAGTGATCTTTTTGATATGTGGTATATCGAATAGGAACAGCATCACCGGATGCGTGTAAAAGTGCCGTTTTGCGGCACTTTTATCATGGAAATGGGGGAAGAACATGTAAGTGGCCGCTGTATGAGGTGTGAGAACAGTACAGAAGATGACGGGATCACGGGTACGGTTAAAAGATAATTAGGGCATTGCATAAATGTAGCGTTTCTTTTATAATAGTTATGGTCAGGGCGTAAAAAATCTGTTTTCACTGCCGGGATATCCGGGATGCTTTCGGAGGATCAGCGGAAGGGAAACGAGCGCTTTTGACGGACTGATCGTATGTATTGATCGGTGGATCGAAAACAGTGCGGGGATGGAGCTGATTGCCACAAACGGCATGACTGTCATAATGGGGTACGGATTGCCTGAAGAAGGGAAAAGCCGTCTGAGGACAGGCGAAATTGCACAGAATATGACAAAACGGCCTTCTTAAACGGCAATGAAATATAAGGACAGGCCCGGAACGGAAGTACCCGGAATGGAAACGGAGGAAGCATATGGTAACATTATCAGAGGGCGGCGCATATCTGGTAAACGGCATTGACATCGTGCCGGATAACGCAGAGGCGGCTGCGGCTATTAAAGCAAAGATCGGAAAAGAGATCACGAAGGAGGAGGCGGCGAAACGGACTATCGCCTACGGAATTCTGGAAAGCCACAACACTTCCGGAAATATGGACAGGCTGAAGGTGAGATTTGACAAGCTGACCAGCCATGACATTACCTTTGTGGGTATCATTCAGACTGCAAGGGCATCGGGACTGCAGAAATTTCCCATGCCGTATGTATTGACCAACTGCCATAACTCTCTGTGTGCGGTAGGAGGAACCATCAACGAAGATGACCATATGTTTGGTCTGACCTGTGCAAAGAAGTACGGCGGTGTCTATGTACCCCCTCATCAGGCGGTCATTCATCAGTTTGCGAGGGAGATGCTTGCCACAGGCGGCGGCATGATCCTGGGCTCCGATTCCCATACCCGTTACGGCGCGCTGGGAACCATGGCTGTGGGCGAGGGCGGACCGGAGCTGGTGAAACAGCTCCTGAACCAGACCTATGATATCAATATGCCCGGCGTGGTGGGTGTGTATCTGACAGGTGCGCCTGTAAAGGGCGTAGGCCCTCAGGATGTGGCTCTCGCCATTATCGGAGCCGTGTTTAAGAACGGTTATGTGAAGAACCGGGTGATGGAATTTGTGGGCCCCGGTGTGGCTTCCCTGAGCGCTGATTTCCGTATCGGCATTGATGTTATGACCACGGAGACTACCTGTCTGTCCTCCATCTGGAAGACCGACAGTGAGATTGAGGAATTTTATGAGATCCATGGACGCAGGGAGGATTATAAGGAGTTAAATCCCGGTGAGGCGGCTTACTATGACGGCATGATCCGGGTGGATCTGTCCAAAGTACGCCCCATGATCGCCATGCCTTTCCACCCCAGCAATACCTATACGATCGAGGAGCTGAATACCAATCTCATGGATATTCTGGAGGAGACGGAAAAGCGTGCCCAGGTAAGTCTGGACGGCGCTGTGGAATTTCATTTGAAAAATAAGGTGAAGAACGGCAGGTTCATGGTGGATCAGGGTATCATCGCAGGCTGCGCGGGCGGCGGTTTTGAAAATATCTGCGCTGCGGCTGATATCATGAAGGGAAGAACGATCGGTTCCGACGGTTTTACCCTGAGTGTATATCCTGCCTCCATGCCTGTGTATATGGAATTGGTGAAGAATGGCTGCGCGGCGGCGCTGATGGAGACCGGTGCCGTTATGAAGACGGCGTTCTGCGGTCCCTGTTTCGGTGCGGGCGATACGCCTGCAAACAATGCTTTCAGTATCCGTCACTCTACCAGAAACTTCCCCAACCGCGAGGGAAGCAAGCTGCAGAACGGCCAGATCTCTTCGGTTGCGCTGATGGATGCCCGTTCCATTGCGGCGACGGCGGCTAACAAGGGTGTGTTGACACCCGCAACGGACTTTGACGGTGAGATCGGCAAATATAAATATCATTTTGACAGCAATATTTATGCCAACCGTGTGTTTGATTCCAAAGGAGTGGCAGAGCCTGACACGGAGATACAGTTTGGACCGAATATCAAGGACTGGCCTGCAATGGGCGAGCTTCCCGAAAATCTGGTGCTCCAGGTGGTCAGCGAGATTCATGACCCTGTCACCACTACGGATGAACTGATCCCTTCCGGTGAGACTTCTTCCTACCGTTCCAATCCTCTGGGACTGGCGGAATTTACCCTGAGCCGCAAGGATCCTGAGTATGTGGGCCGTGCCAAGGCGATTCATGCTCTGGAGGAAGAGCGCATGAAGGGAGGACATCCCTGTCATGTGATGCCTGCCATCAGGGATGTGATGAATCCCATCAAAGAGAAGTATCCCCAGGTGAGCCATACGAACACCGGATTCGGTTCCACTATTTTCGCGGTAAAACCTGGCGACGGTTCCGCCCGTGAACAGGCGGCGTCCTGTCAGAAGGTGCTGGGGGGCTGGGCAAACATTGCCAACGAGTACGCCACCAAGCGTTATCGTTCCAATCTGATCAACTGGGGTATGCTGCCTTTTCTGATCGGGGAGGGTGAGCTTCCTTTCACGAATCTGGATTACCTGTTCATTCCGGGTATAAAGAAGGCTGTGGAAGAGAAAAATGATGATATTGTCGCCTATGTGGTGAAAGACGGCATCTTGAAGGAGTTCCGCCTGAAGCTGGGTGAGCTGACGGACGAGGAGCGACAGATCATTTTGAAGGGATGCCTGATCAATTATAACCGTGTATAGTGTGAAAAAGGACATTTTACAATTCTGATCTGTAGATCCGCCGGTCTCGCAAAATTGCAAGGAAATGTGTTCTCCGGAGACATTGCAATTATTGACTTCGCGGAAAGGGCTGCCTGAACGTCATGAACATGCGCCCATTGCCGAAAGAGTGCGGATGATAAATGGAATGCCGTCTGGAGACGGCGGAATGAGAGGAAATATGGAATTTAACAAATCTGTATCGAACCCTATGCTGGTGGGAACCATAGAATTACTGAAAGCGGAGGACACTCCGGAGCATCGGAATATGTTTGTGACGGAGATGACAAAGGCAAGCTTTCTTTCTCCCGCGCTGATCGATCCGGAGCCTGTGGAGAAGGATGGGAAGCTGACGATCACCGGGAACAGCAAAATACAGTTTCCGATGTTGTCCGCACCGGATGGAAAAAAGTTTTTTATGGCGTTTACCGATGCGTTGGAGTATGATAAGTGGCAGGAAAAAACCAGATCCCTTCCCACCTTTTCCCTGAAATTTGATGATTATGCGGCAATGCTGTTCCATAAAAACGGGGACGGAAGTACCACACAGGCACTGGGGTTTGTGATCAATCCGGTGGGCTGCAACATCATAGTGCCGAAGGAGATGATCGCCAATATCATGGCGGCCAGGGTGGCGGCTGCAAGGCAGCAGGCGGCGAAACAACAGGGAGGACAGCCGATTCCTTTTCCGGAGAAGAAGCCGGTGTAGCTGTTCGGAGGTGATCCCGGACTGATGGTGCGCTCGGATAAGCCGGTGAAAGCAATAAATAGGCAATAAGAACTAAATTATATAAAAAGTGTGCCGATAATATTATTACAGGATATGAGTTAGGCCGACTCAAGTCTAAGTAAAGAATGGACACCACGGATGGTATTTATGAGGGAAAGGGATTTTCCCGTGTAAATACCATCTCTTTTTATGAGGGACAGGAAGAACCTCATAGGAGAGTTCAACATCGGGAAAGCCGCGGCATCAGGGACGGTGAACTGTTTTCCGGGTTATGAATGGGTGGACATAAAGGAGAGAAAAGGAATTGAAGATTGATTCCAGTGCAGTCGGAATGGCATCCGCCAGAAGTTATCGGGAAACGAATGTGACATTGAGACGGTTTGTGGTGGCTGAATACACCGGCAGCGAGGCGAAGGAACCGGAGACGGCGGACGGCGGCAATGGTCAGCCGGAGACGGAGAACGCAAAGGATAATAAGACCGAAAACCAGGCGGCGACTTTACAGGATTGGCAGGGACGGATGCAGTCTTCGGTGGGAAAGGTAACCGTGCGAAGCAGCGAAAGCCAGACGCTGGCTACTATCCGTTATAATACGGTGCGATACATTTTTGAGCTGCTGTTTTCACACAGAAGAAACAGATTTAACGGTTGGAAACAGGAAAACACACAGAATAACACACAGAACGGCGCGCAGGAAAATATATACCGGGAATCTTCCGACAGTGGAGCGAACAAGGTTTTGCAGCCGCAGCGTTCTTCTGTCCGTATGCGTGTGATGAATTATACACAGGAGACGATTCACATCGAAAGCGAAAATACCACTTTTTCCACTGCAGGCACGGTAAAGACAGCGGATGGACGTGAGATTCACTTCAATGTCAATGTGGGAATGAGCAGAGAGTTTCAGAGCCATTTCTCGGAGGATCTGGAGCTTGCACGTTTTACTCTCTGTGATCCGCTGGTCATCAACCTGGACAGCGATGTGGCGGATGTGGAGGATCAGACCTTCTATTTCGACCTTGATGCGGATGGGGAGATGGATGAGATCTCCCGGCTGGGGAAGGGCAGCGGTTATCTGGCCCTGGATAAGAATGGTGACGGTGTCATCAACGATGGCAGTGAGCTCTTTGGGACGAAAAGCGGAGACGGTTTTGCGGATCTGGCAAAGTATGATGAGGACGGAAACGGCTGGATCGATGAGAATGATGCTGTCTGGGATAAGCTGAAGATATGGTGCAAAGATGAAAACGGCAAAGATGTGCTCTACCGTCTCGCGGATAAGGGAGTCGGCGCCATCTGCCTGCAGAATACATCGACTGATTTTACTTTGCAGGGACAGGGAGGCAGAACTCAGGGCGTAGTCCGCAGCACAGGTGTATTTCTGTATGAGAATGGACTCGCAGGTACGGTTCAGCATGTGGATGTGGCAAAATATGATGTGGGAGCATAGCGTGAGAATAACTTCTAACTGCTCACGGTAAAGGCAGTTCCTTAGCTTGTAATGATTGACTGTTTCAGTGCAAATGTTTGCAGAGGCAGGAATTCACAGGAGTTTGAAATTGTGTATGGATTGTTTGTGCTGAATGCAGCAGCATGGGGAATGAATTTGCCGGTATAATGAATCAGGGAGGCGAAAGCCTCCCTGATTTTGTGACTACAGTATATTGGCGCGTCTATGGAAATGTGTTATAATTATTCTGCTCCGGAGTGTGTACACGCTTTGAATAAATGGAAAGAAGAGACCTGCTGTTATGAAGTTATATGAGAAAGGTAAAATAGATTTTGGAAATCTTCTGTATCCCACAAAGGCAATGTTTGCACTGCTGATCCCCATTGTGATCGAGCAGTTCCTGAACTCCTTTATGGGAATGATGGACACCATGATGGTGAGTAACGTGGGCAGTGAGGCAATCTCCGCTGTGTCTCTGGTAGATTCCATCAACAATCTGGTCATTCAGATCTTCGCGGCGATGGCCACAGGTGCGGCTATCATCTGTTCCCAGTATCTGGGCAGCGGAAAGCGGGATGTGAGCAACAAGGCGGCAAAGCAGGTGGTCTTGACGGTGCTCATTATTTCCCTGTCGCTGACACTGTTCGGGCTGCTTTTGCGCAGGCCCCTGCTCAGGCTGATCTTCGGGCAGATCGAAGAGGGGGTTATGGTACAGGCACAGACTTATTTCCTGATCACGGTGCTCTCCTATCCGTTCCTGGCACTGTTCAGTGCGGGAGCCGCGTTCTTTCGTGCCGGCGGGAACTCCAAATTTCCCATGAAAGTGTCGGTCATATCTAATTTTATTAATATATTTGGCAATGCACTGATGATATTCGGCCTGCATATGGGGGTGACGGGAGCCGCACTGGCTACGCTGATCTCCAGAATCTTTTCTGCCGTTGTCATTTTTGCGTTCTTGAGGAAGCCTGGACAGGTTATAGTGGTGCGGGATTATCTTGCCATCAGGCCGGATATGCCTCTGGTCTGGAAAATATTGGCGATCGGTATTCCTTCCGGGATTGAGAACGGCATGTTCCAGTTCGGCAAGCTGGCCATTCAGTCCACTGTTTCTACCATGGGTACCCAGGCGATCGCGGCTCAGGCCATGGCCAATATCATGGAGTCTGTGAACGGTATCGCAGGTGTGGGAGTGGGGATCGGATTGATGACCATGGTGGGGCAGGCCATGGGTGCGGGAAGAAAAGAGGAAGCGAAGTATTATATTGTGAAGTGTACCCGGCTGGGGCTGGCGGGGATTCTGATCTCCTGTCTGTTTGTGTTGGGAATCTGTAAACCCGTTACCCGGCTGGCGGGCATGGAGCCGGTCAGTGCGCAGCTGTGTTTTGAGATGGTGACGGCGATCACAATAGCAAAACCGCTGTTCTGGGCATTTTCTTTTATTCCTGCCTACGGAATGCGTGCCGCAGGCGATGTGAGATTCTCCATGATCACATCCACGGTGACCATGTGGTGTCTGAGAGTGGCGCTCTGTGTCTTTCTGGTAAAAGCCTTCCACATGGGTCCTATGGCGGTATGGTACGGCATGTTCACGGATTGGGCTGTGAGAGGCGTTGTCTTCTTCTGCCGGTTTAAGAGCGGCAGATGGATGAAACAGACGGTTGTGTAAACGGTGTGGATCGAACTGCAGTGTTGTATACCCGACGCCCGGAACATGAGTATTGCAAAAGAGCAGCTGCATGGGGTATAATATGCGCAAAGGGCAGAGTCAAGTGCCCGAAGAAGCATCTGCCGTGCTTGCACGAGCAGATGATCATTCGGGGATTTGACGAGCGAAGCGAACCCTGAAAATCTCAGATTTTCAGGGTCTCTGCCCGTAATTTGCGGAAATATGGTATTTACAGAGCGGGCAGGGAGGAATAATATGAAGAAACGGTTGGCGTTATTGGTTTCTGCAGCTATGATCTGCGGACTGACGGCGTGTGGTACGGAGACTGCAAACGGCGAGGCATCCTCTCAGCCGGAGGGAGGGGACGGGACATCTTTTGCGCAGGTGAATACTGCCGTGGATGAACCAGGTGACGACGTTGCCGATCTGACCTTTATGTGGTGGGGCAGCGCGGTCAGAGGAGAGCGCACACAGGCGGCCTTTGACCTTTACAGGAGCAATAATCCGGGAGTGACTTTTGCACCGGAATCCGTGGAATGGTCGGATTACTGGAATCAGTTGGAGGTAAGGGCAGGCAGTGATTCTCTTCCGGATATCGTGCAGATCGATTATTCCTTTCTGGAGAGGAGCGTAAATAACGGGATGCTTGTGGAACTGACGCCTTATCTGGCGGACGGAACCCTGGATCTCTCCGGTGTGGATCCGGGACTGATCAGTGCCGGTTCGGTCAATGGCAGGATATATGCGATCTGCGGCGGAGTCAATGTTCCCGCATTGATGTATAATAAGACGCTGACGGACAAGCTGGGGATTGAGATCAAGGATAATATGACGCTGGAAGAATTTTATGTTGTGGCGAAAGAAGTTTATGAGAAATCAGGGGTAAAGACGGATATGCCCTATGGTATGGCATATAACTTCCTGCCCTATATTCTGAGAGCCCAGGACATTACGAAGCTGTATAACAGCGATTCCCTGAACGTGGAATCAGCGGCGGCTTTTCAGGAATTTTTTGATATTTATGAGATCGGCAGGAGAGACGGCTGGATCATCGGAAATGACGTTCATGCCGGTCTCACCGATGTCTCTGTGGAGCAGAGCCCGCTGGTCTGCCATACGACACCGGAGACACAGTCTTGGTGCGGCTTCTTCTGGTCTAATCAGCTCACCGCGATGACACAGGCGGCACCGGAAGATATGGATATTGCCATTACCACATGGCCTTCCTCCGAGCCTGCAAAATCCGACTTTTTAAAGCCGGCGCAGTTTTTTGCGGTAACTACGGATGCGGGAGAGAATGAGGCGGTGGCAGTGCGGGTGGTCAATTATCTATTGAACTCCAGGCCGGCAAATGAGCTTATGTTGGGAGAGAGAGGAGTTCCCGCATCAGCCGTTATAGCGGATGCCATTGCACCCCTGATGGATGAAAACGGACGGCTTGTGACGGCATTTATCAACGATGTGGTTGCGCCGAACAGCTCCAATATTTCTCCCTCCGACCCGGAGATGGCGACGAAGGTATATACTTATGCGGACGGGCTGATCCGCAGGATCCTGGACGGTGAGCTGACTGCGACAGAGGCGGCTCAGGAACTTTTCGAGCAGGGGAATCAGATTATGAAGGGAACTTCATGATATAAATTTCTTTTCCGCACAAATTGAAAATAATGTATAAAAATCAGCTTCTCATGGCAAGAATAATAGCGAAAGGAAGGAAACTGCTATGAGAAGGAACAATAATAGAAGAAATAATGCGAAAAAAGAACGTATTGTTATGCTTGCTTCATCCGCTTTTGTGCTGGCGGCATTGACCATGACAGGGATCTATATGAAGTCCAGAAACGTGGAGTCGGAGGACAATGGTTATACCATAGATTTTACCGCCATGGAGGATAGCGCCGACGACAAGTATCAGGAGATTGCTCAGAACACGGAGACGGATCCGGAAAGTGCGCCGGAAATGTTGGAGGACGATCTGGACTATACACCCATGGAAGTGGGGTCCGGCCTGGTGGAGATTCCGGGCCTGACGGACGACCTGACGGAAGAGGTTGAGATGCCTCCCACAGAGCAGCTTTTGAATGAAACAGATACTTCGCTGATGGAAAAACCGGAGGCGGAGCCGATGGAGACACCGAAAGAGGAACCGGAAGAAACTCCGGAGGAAACACCGGAAGTGACGGAAAACGAGGAAGCTGCGTCTCAGGATGTGATCATAGACGAAATATTGCATTTTTCTGAGGCAGACGGACTGATAAAGCCGGTCAGCGGTGACACGGTGATACCTTACAGTATGAACGGAGGCACTTATTTTGCCACATTGGATCATTATAAGTATAATCCTGCCGTCATGATCGGGGCAGAGGAAGGTTCTGTAGTGAGCGCCTGTGCTGCGGGCAGAGTCGTCAGCATTTTCGAAGATGAGGAGATCGGCCATGCCATTACAATGGACCTGGGTGACGGATATATGATCACTTACGGACAGCTGAACGGAATCAATGTCACTCTGAACAGCTATGTGGATCCCGGTGAGGCCATTGCCTCTGTGGCTGCACCTACCAAGTATTACAGCAGAGAAGGAAGCAATCTGTATCTGCAGCTGACAAAGGACGGCGTTCCTGTTGATCCTGAGAGTCTGTTTTAGCGGACCGGAAAGAGAAGCATATGTATATTATCGGAGGAATCATTAAAACAATGGCGGGCGCCGATATGGAAGACGGTGTCATCCATATCGTGAACGGAAAGATAGCGGAAATCGGTACGCGGGATGAAATAGCAGTTCATCCCGCTGACCATGAGCAGGTTCTGAAGATCAAAGACGGTATTATCATGCCCGGGATCATCGAAGCACACTGCCATATGGGTATCACAGAGGAGAAAAAGGCTATGGAAGGGGACGACTGCAATGAGACGGTGGATCCCATAACCCCATGGCTCAGAGCTGTGGATGCTGTCAATACCATGGATGCGGCATTTGACGATGCGGTGCGTGCCGGGATCACATCGGCCATGGTAGGCCCCGGAAGTTCTAATGTGGTGGGCGGGCAGTTCGCCTTCTTAAAGACAAAGGGACGCAAGATCGATGATCTGATCGTCAAGGCGCCTGCGGCCATGAAGATTGCCTTTGGCGAAAATCCCAAAGTCAATTATTCCGGTCAGGGGAAAAGTCCGTCTACCCGTATGGCGATCGCAGGAATGCTGCGGCAGGAGCTTTTTGAGGCAAGGGAATATTTCCGGCGGAAGGAGAAAGCGAAGGCGGACGGGGAGGCATTTCAGGAGGATTTCACGAAAGAATGCTGGATTCCGGTGCTTCGGCGGGAGATTCCCCTGAAAGCCCATGTACACAGGGTGGATGATATTTTTACCGCTGTGCGGATCGCCCGTGAATTCGGGCTGAACGTGACACTGGATCACTGCTCGGAAGGGCATTTGATCGCGGAGGAATTGGCTGCTGAGGGATTCCCGGCAATTGTGGGACCGGATCTTGCCAGCCGCAGCAAGATCGAAGTGCAGAATATGGCGTTTAAGACCGTGGGGATCCTGAATAAAGCGGGAGTCATGACGGCTGTCACCACAGATCATCCGGTATCTCTGATCCAGTCCCTTCCGCTCTGCGCGGGTATGGCGGTAAAGGCGGGGCTGGACCTGGAGGAGGGATATCGCTCCATAACGATTCATCCCGCCAGAATCTGCGGTGTGGATGACAGAGTGGGCAGTCTGGAAACGGGAAAGGATGCGGACATAGCGATCTTTACCGGTAATCCCATGGAAGTATTTACGGAGACGCTCTATACCATTATTGACGGACGGATTGTCTATGACCGCGATTCGGAAACGGTTCATTCCTGACAGGGTCCGGTGATCGCGATTTTTTTGAATTTCAGTGAAAAGTTTTATTGGCAGATAATCGGAGGAATACTTTGAAGCAATATGAAAGGCGGGCTGCGGCAATATGGGCGGGTATTCTTATGGCCGTGCTCAGCGGCTGCGGCATGCAGGCGGAACAGGAAAACAGTGACAATCTCTATTTTACGGTCGAGGGAATGGAAAGTACCCCTGTGGTGGACTATTCTGTTCCCCGCGCTTTGCCCAATGTACTGGTGGATGTCAGGGGGTATACGGCGGAGTGTGAGAAGAGGGCGGCTGTTAAGGGACGTGAACTGCCGACGACGTTTCGGCTGATCAATGCGGAGACGGGGGAAGAGGTCTACAGCGGTCAGCTGGAGAAGATTACATATAATGAGGAACTGGGACTTTACACAGGTCTCGCCTGCTTTGATGATTATACCACAGAGGGTACTTATTATCTGGAATGCGATGTGGTGGGGCAGTCATATCGGTTTGGAATCGAGGATTCCATGTATGCAGAGTTGTTTCGGGAGACTTATGATATCCGGATGGAAGCCTGTGAGGATCATTCGATGACGATATCGGAGGCAATGGCGCTTTTGGTGACCTATGAATGGTACAGTGAAGTCTTTCCGGATGACAACAAAGATCAGATCCCGGATGTGCTGAGATCACTTCAGTCGTGGATCTCCTTTATGGAGGAGTCGGAACCGGGGGCCGGGGAAGATGCTCTCTATGCGGCTTTTCTGGCAAAATTCGGTTACAATTATCAAAAGTTCGATCAGACATATGCCACGGACTGTCTGCGAAGGGCGTCCACCGTATTCGGACAGCAGCAGGCCGCTCTTAACAAGGATGCGGATGCCTTTTTCGCATTGACGGAGCTGTATCGGGCTACAGGTCTGTACACATACCGAAGTCAGATCAGCGATTACAGGAGTTTCTTTGAGAACAATGGGACCTATCTGGAAGAACCCGGTTATTTATACGGCACTATGACATATATGTCCACCAGGCAAAGGGTGGATATAGAGCTCTGCGCTTTGTTCATGAATAACCTTACCAACAGGGGGGAAGAAATCTCCAAACGCTATGAGGATATGATCCATCCGGTGGCAGCTCGGAATAATGGCGCGGATGACCTGTTAAAGAATGCGGTGGAATTGTCATGTGCCAACTATGTTCTGAATAGTTATCAATATACACAAATCACAGAAGAGTTTTTGCATTATCTGATGGGACAGAATGCGGAGTCCGTCTGTTTTTACCCTGAGGAAGGAGACCGG
>JAIEKC010000414.1:0-3200 GCA_029064505.1 Acetatifactor sp. | reverse complement strand
CAATGGAAGCTCTGCAGAAGATCAACACGGAGCTTTTGGCATTGTCATCGGAGAATGCCGGGTACAGCGGCATGGCGACAACGCTTTCGGGAGTTCTGTTTGCGGGTGGGAAGGCCTGCCTGTTCAGTGTGGGAAATACCCGCGTATATCTTTTGCAGGGCGGGAAATATCTGAAGCAGTTGACCAGTGACGACATTACCCTGAATTATTTGCTTGAGACCGGGCGGCTGACCGTGGAAGAAGCAGAAGGCTTTGATTCCATATATCGCAGTTGGGAAATATGATACGGAAAGCTGCCGCCCTTCGGCAGTGTCCGGCTCTGAATGGAAAGTGGCAGGACGAAGATCCGATCATACCCATGGCACAGGGACTGCGTTTCTGCGAAAGGGTACGGGATTGCTGCCTAATTTATACAAAAACAAGGGAAATGATTGACAAATTTTCTGTTATCCCTTATAGTTATTTCATTGCGTTTGCATCTGAAAAAGGTCACGTTTTCGGAGGTAAGGAACTGTTCCGAAATAACTTCCCATATTCCTGGTCTTTTTCTCCGCCGGCACCGCTTGACAATCAGTTACATAGCCCGCTATGGGCCTGATCATCAAGTGGCACTGTCGAAGAAAAATCCTGCGAACTGTCGGTAAGTTATTTTGTGACAGTTCCTAGGAGTGACCATAAAAGCGGCTCAGTTTTTTGCCACGGTTCTTTTCAAGCGGTCCAAAGAAGCGCGAAATAATACACCATCCTTTGCGGGAGGCAATCAGACAAAACCGGGCCGGGTTATGTGCGAATAACATGGACACGCAGTTTATTTTGTGCGAATGAGCAGAGTCAGAAGTTTCCTGGCCCGGCCGCCATGCCTGCATGAACAGATGAGCCGGGGACTTAAGGCGGGGTAATGTGAACCCGGAAGAGAATCCCTCTGCCTGCCCATTTGCGTCTGACACGCCACCGCAAAGGAGAAGCATCAATTGAAAAACACTATTATTTCCTTAAAAGACATCACCGTTTCCTATGATGGGGAGCAGGTTCTGGGAGGCTTTAACCTGGAGATACATGACGGGGAGTTCGTTACCCTGTTGGGTCCTTCCGGGTGCGGCAAGACCACTGCGCTGCGCACCATTGCCGGTTTCATCAGACCGGATGCGGGGGATGTCTTTTTCTATGACAAGAACATTACCGGCCTGCCTCCCCACAAGAGGGAGGTCAACACAATCTTCCAGAAATACGCCCTGTTTCCGCACCTGAACGTCTACAATAACATTGCCTTCGGCATGCGCCTGAAAGGCTGCAGCGAGACGAAGATCAAGGAGACCGTGCACAGGATGCTGGCCATGGTGGATATGTCCGGTTATGCCCACCGGGGCATCAGTCAGCTTTCCGGAGGACAGCAGCAGAGGGTGGCCATAGCCCGGGCGTTGGCCAATGAGCCCAAGGTTCTGCTGCTGGACGAGCCCCTGGGGGCGCTGGATCTGAAGCTGCGCAAGGATATGCAGGCGGAGCTGAAAAAGATACAGCAGCAGACGGGGATCACCTTTGTGTTCGTCACCCACGATCAGGAGGAAGCGCTGTCCATGTCCGACACCGTGGTGGTAATGGACAAGGGCATGATACAGCAGATCGGCACTCCCACGGATATCTATAATGAGCCCCGGAATGCTTTTGTGGCGGACTTCATCGGGGAATCGAACATACTGGACGGGATCATGCTGGAGGACTATTCGGTGAAGTTTGCGGGGCATCATTTCCATTGTCTGGATGCCGGCTTTGGCAGCAACATTCCCGTGGACGTGGTGATACGTCCGGAGGATATCAGGGTAGTGGAACCGGATTCCACCCTGATCACCGGAGATGTCACGGCTGTGACCTTCAAGGGCGTGCACTATGAGATCATTGTGGATGTGGATGGTTTTAAGTGGATGATACAGTCTACGGAATGCCGTGAGACAGGGGACCGCATAGGGCTGTCCCTTACTCCCAACGATATTCACGTCATGGCGAAGTCGGAGTACTCCGGTATGTTTGGTGACTACAGTACTTTCAGTGACGAAATGGGGGAAGACAGGAATGCTTCCAATGAGGCGCTGGCGGAGGAGGGCATTGCTGATGAAATCTGATTCCAAATTGCTCTCCGCTCCCTACACAGTATGGATGACCGTCTTTATCGTGCTGCCCATGCTGCTGGTAGGCTATTTTGCCTTTACGGATAAATCAGGAAGCTTTACCATGGAGAATATTTTAAGCGTGGGGCAGTATTCCAATGTGTTCCTGCGCTCCATCTGGCTGGGAGCGGTGGCAACGGCGGTCTCTCTGGGACTGGGCTATCCCCTGGCATACATCATCGCCAAGATGAACGCCGGACGCCAGAATGTCATGGTGATGCTGGTGATGCTGCCCATGTGGATGAATTTCCTGCTGCGCACCTATGCATGGATGACGCTGCTGGAGGATAACGGTCTGATCAATTCCGCGCTGGCAGCCGTGGGACTGCCGAAGGTGCATATGATCAACACTGCGGGAGCGGTGGTGCTCGGCATGGTTTACAACTATATACCTTATATGATCCTGCCCCTGTATTCGGTGCTGACCAAGATCGACAAGAGTGTGATAGAAGCGGCCCAGGATTTGGGCGCCAACGACAGGGAGGTATTTCTGAAAGTGGTGCTGCCTATGAGCATGCCCGGGGTCATCTCCGGTGTGACCATGGTATTTGTTCCCGCGGTGAGTACCTTTATCATATCGAAAATGCTGGGAGGCGGAGGTAACCTGCTGATCGGCGACCTGATCGACATGCAGTTTCTGGGCAGCGCCTACAATCCCAATCTGGGTTCGGCCGTATCGCTGGTGCTGATGGTGATCATTCTGATCTGTATGGGTATCATGAACCAGTTCGATGACGGCGAGACAGTGGAGGGAGGAGGTATGCTGTTATGAAAAAGGCAGGTGCGCGTATTTATACCTTTCTCATTTTCCTGTTTTTGTATGCCCCTATTTTCGTGCTGATCGTATATTCCTTTAACGATACGGAGACGGCCAGCCGCACGGTATGGGGCGGATTTTCCCTGCGGTGGTACCGGAAGCTCTTTGAGGACAGGCTGATCATGGAAGCTCTGTGTAATACACTGCTAATATCGTTGGTTTCGTCAGCGGCGTCCTCCGTGCTGGGCACCATGTCGGCCATCGGTATAAATTCCATGAAG
>JAIEKC010000413.1:0-3199 GCA_029064505.1 Acetatifactor sp. | reverse complement strand
GTATCATGCAAAAGACTGAAAAGAAGTTTCGGGTTATTATGAAAATCTGGAGCTACTGTAAAAATATCGTTCTGTACTGGCCGGCTGATTGATTCCCTAAAAATTGTTTTCAACTTTTCCTTGCCACTAAGGTCAGAACGGTCACGAATGACTGCAAGCATCTGATTAGATTCAGCTGTCATCCTGTCTGTAACAGCAAATAAAATATCTTCCTTTGACTTAAAATGATGATAGATGGCACCTTTGCTAAGACCGCCTAAATTATTGATAATATCCTGAATGGAAGTATGCTCATATCCCTTTTCCATAAATAAGCGGAAAGCAACATCCAATATTAAATTAACGGTTTCTTCCGGATGCTTATTTCTTGCCATATTTCCTCACCTCCTTAACATACTTTTGGTATGTATCCATATTATCATACCGTTGGTATGTTTGTCAAGATATTTGATAATGCATATCTCCCTCGCACACGCCCTTATGTTATTAAGCCGTCAACCCATTCCAGAGCTTGTTTGAAAAATGCTTTCCCCGGGGTGTGCGTCACACTTTGTGGGATCTCTGCAGGGCTGAACTGTTACACATAATTCTTAATTTTATACGACAGCCTTGTCATTTACTAGATATTGTACTATAATGAGGAAAGACACTACGAAATGTTGTTCACCAAAGTAAAGCGAGAGGCTAGATGAATCAGTCCGATTTAACCAGGAACTCCTATATGCTACGAGGTTCCCTCGCCCGAAAAGGCTATATGCGCTGGTTTCATTCCTTTACCGGAGTACAGGAGGAAACCGGAGAGACACGCACATTTTTTATAGATTATTTTATTATCAATCCCGGACTTGGCGGCGACCTGCCGATCCTGGGACAGCACCCCTATTTTAAAAAGCAGGGAATGAGGCCTTCTTACGTGATGATAAAGGCCGGTGTGTTCCCCGATCAGGACGGGAAGGACGGCAGACAGCTCCATGCCTTTTATCCCATTTCTTCCCTGAAAGTTACCGGAAATCCCATGATCATGCAGATAGAAGACTGCTTTTACAGCGAGAACCATATCTCCGGATTTGTAGAAGTATCGCTTGCGGAAGCCCGGCACCGTTCCTTTATGACGGATGCCGGCTGGATGGAATGGGATGTGGAAGTACATAAAGCGGTGGCCTGTAACACGGGAATCCTGTCAGGTCCCTTCTTCCGTCTGGTAAACGGACTGGAAAACTTCTGGCACGGGGAAGGTATCCGCAGCTTTTTTCGGGGAACGGTGACACTGGACGATATCACCTACCAGGTATCCCCCGATACCAGTTACGGTTACGCGGATAAGCATTGGGGACGCAGCTTTGTCAGGCCCTTATTCCAGTTTGCTTCCGGAAGACTGACCAGCGCCCGGACGGACAAAGCGTTGAAACATTCCGTGCTGGCGGTCAACGGCTGCTGTCCCAGATTTCT
Source organism: Acetatifactor sp. (assembly GCA_029064505.1). Classification (GTDB taxonomy): domain Bacteria; phylum Bacillota; class Clostridia; order Lachnospirales; family Lachnospiraceae; genus Acetatifactor. The sequence goes on along the minus strand of JAIEKC010000413.1, from coordinate 1,750 downwards.
GTTTTTCCCCCTCCGCCGCAGACTGATGATACAGCTGACTTACATGGGGGAGGATTATGAGTTCGGTTTCGTGAGACCGTTTCTTTTTTCCAGGCAAAAATGGGAAGTGAAGGAGACAAACAGGCGCTTCATATGGCATATCATGGCGCGGAATAAGACTTCCGTGATCAAGATATCCTGCAGCTGTACCAAGGAGCAGATGATGCGGCTCCGGTATGAGACTCCCGAGGGGCATAAGCTGAAAAGCCCACTCTGGGCAGGCGGCGCAGGAACAGGCACCATACAGCTCTACCGCAGGGAGAAGAACGGGAAAGAGCTGATCGACACTCTGAAAATGGAAAACGCGGTATGCCGTTGGCGTCAGTAAGCGGTATGCCGCATTTTTCATCCTCGTAAAAAACAGACAGCATACCAAAAATTTTTTCAGCACTCTATCCCCTTGTATGTGTAAGAAATATGATATAAAATTAAAGCATGGTACGATTGTACCTGCAGGAATCCATGAATGCCCATATATGTGTCAGGGGGATAGAGCTTGCTTGATCGTTGAGAAGCGAGGCATCGCATTCTCCACTGCATTACATTTGAGGAGATAATGCAAGCGGAGAAATTACTGGAAAACTATGAGAAAGCATATGATATGGATAATAAACTTGAAAAACAATTCTGTCTTGGGATGCGGATGCAAATCAAACGCTGGCAGGAATATTCACGGAAAGAACTGTCGCATATTTTGATGGAAGCAGTTGTCCTGACAGTTCCTGATTTCCCCCATAAGCATCTGGAACAGCTTGTCTTGTCTATTTTGGGAAGAAAAAAGACATTGGCTATGAGGCATATTACAAGAATATGGTGTCTGTACTGAAATTGCCACTTCCATATGAGGCATTTTTGAAAGAAGGAGAAAAATATCTCACCAACGAAGAACGGGTATGTGCTCAAAACCTGATGATTGCAATAGAGGATAATGCTGAGGAATGCGTACTTTGTATGCAGAGGTTTAAGGAAATATATGGCGGAACGCAATCCGTAAATTTGTCCAGTGACATTTTACCTTGTTTTATACGATCAATCAGCCCCTCCCCCCATATCTGCTATAAAAGATCCCTCCCTGATATGAACCGCGCAAACAACAAGTCTTTTTATTAACATTGTAGATTTCAATTGCAAAATAATATATAATATAGTTTAATTTAATCACATAAGGAGGAGCAGCAATTGGAAAAAGCGAAACAGGAATTCAACAGTGAACTTATGAAGCTCTATGATCGATACGGGAAGGAGCTGGAGAAAGTTTCTGCCCTTAATGATGTGACAGCTGTCGGAGTACGTATCCAGAAGGATATGGCGGCATTGAACGTCAAATACAGATTATGGGATCCTTTCAGAGGATATGATCATGATTCCATTTATTACACGGCATCCTTTATTGCCGAAAACAGTACATCACCGGAAATATGTCGTCTGGATGCCACGGATCTGCAAAACCGCAAAGAACTGCTTTCGGAATTACTGTTTCGCGAGATAGATAAATGCGCCAGAAAGAAGATCCATGCGATAGAACCTCACCCGGATGATGTACTCGGATCTGCCTCCGGGTTATGTTATTCCGCCGGGGCAAACGTAGTACTGCACACCATCACGAAAACAGCCGATGAGAGGGATCATGTGACCTTGGGAAAGGACATGCTCCATAAATACAAAAGCGTGCGGAAAATCCCAAACATTATTGAACACCACAAATATGATA
>JAIEKC010000412.1:0-13037 GCA_029064505.1 Acetatifactor sp. | reverse complement strand
CACAAAATCATATCCGCTTGATTTTACAATATTAACCGGAACTTGTAAAGCTTTTTCCACGTCGCCCACCCGCAGGTCGTCCAGAAACACGTCCTCGCCGCTGCGCAGGATATTTTCCGGAAGGAGCAGTCTGTCGCCCAGCCTTTTATCCTTTAACTGCGCCACAAGATCCTGACCGGTGATCAGCCCCGACACTGTGATCCTCTCCCCGAAGAAATAATTGGTGATCGGGTACACATGCACCCTGATATTGGGACAGGCCTCCTCCATCTGTGCTCCCATCCTCTTTATATAAGGATAGGCAAGCAATCCTGTGGCTATGGACATCTCCCCGCAGGGAACGGGATCGGGAAACCCTTTCGCCGCACGATGCTGTCCCAGTGCATCCGTGAACTCATCCGTGAGAAGCCTTAACATGCCCACGCCGTTCTCCAGCTGCAGGTATCCGTCATACCTCTCCTCCTCCGGCATCTCCATCTCCGCCAGAATATACCACTCGTCGCTTGCATGGACAAAGTGGATCCCGTATTGATCATAGCATTCCCTCTGATATCTTTCAATCAGCGCAATGACTTCTCTCGCATCCTCCCCGTCAAAAGGCTCCAGAGGATAAAGTCCTTCCCGATACTTTGACAGACCTACCGGCACCACGGAGACGCTCTCCAGATTGGGAATATATTTCATCAGCTCACGGATGCTGTACTCCAGCTCCTTTCCGTCATTCAGCCCTTTGCAGAGAACGATCTGGCCGTTCATGCGGATACCCGCCTCCATCAGCCTGTCCGCCTTTTTCAGCGCCTCTCCCGCAAAACGATTGTTCAGCATCCTGCAGCGCAGTTCCGGGTTCATGGTCTGGAACGATATATTGATGGGTGAAAGGTGATACCGGCATATCCTGTCAATATCATGGTCCGACATATTGGTGAGCGTCACATAATTCCCCTGCAAAAAGGAAAGTCTGGAGTCATCATCCTTAAAATACAGCGTGTCCCGCATTCCCGGCGGCATCTGGTCGATAAAGCAGAATACACACTTATTATGGCAGTGACGATACTCGTCCATCAGGCCATTCTCAAATTCAATGCCCAGATCCTCGTCATATTCCTTATCCACCTCCAGCAGCCACTGCTCTCCGTCCTGCTTTTCCACCAGCACTTCGATATACGTATCCTGTACCAGAAACTGATAGTCAAATATATCCTCTATCTCCGTATTGTCAATGGCGATCAGCTTATCTCCCGCCTCTATTCCCATTTCCTCCGCAATACTGCCGGGGAGAACGGTCCCGATCACATGTCCTCTCTTCATCGTCAACTCCATTCCCAACCTTCCGTACCTGATCATCTGACCGTAACGATCCCGCTCCTACGGAATCTTATGTGTTACATCTTATCTATAATTTAACCATAAATTTCTTGACGTGTCACTAGCATAATGTTATAAAATAAAAGTAGTGCCGTTCACTCATATCGGTTCAATGGCATGTGTGAACGAAAGCAGATCATCCTTTCAGCCATGAAACATAACCTGTAAACTCTCAGAATCTCTCCGCCCTCGCGGCATTCGCCAAATATACGTGCAAGCACGTCTACCTGGCCCATTGCCCGCGGGAGACCAGCCACAGAGGCAGATGCGGGGCAGATTCCGTGAGGCTGCACATTACACTTGGAGGATTACTATGCCTAATTTACGTGAACTGGAAAACGCTATGCCTGTCGCCCCTCTGAAGATCGCCGCCCTGCCCTCTGCGGAGCGTATGGGACACCGGATCAACAATTACATGGTTGAATTCCGCAAAAACATTCGCAATGATAAAGTAAAAAACGATCCCGCTTTTCACGGGTATATCGAAAATGATTATCTGGTACACTTCTCCACTCCCCGTTTCGGAAGCGGCGAAGCAAAGGCTATTTTCGACGAATCCATCCGCGGCAAGGATCTCTTTCTGCTGGTGGATGTCTGCAATCACAGTATTACTTATGAAATGAACGGTTATATCAATCATATGTCCCCCGATGACCACTATCAGGACTTAAAACGTGTCATTTCCGCATGTAATGGCAAAGCGCGCCGCATCAATGTGATCATGCCCTTCCTCTATGAGGGCAGACAGCATAAGCGAAACGGCAGGGAGTCCCTGGACTGCGCTTACGCACTGGAGGAGATGCGGGATATGGGTGTCAACAACTTTATCACCTTTGACGCTCACGATCCCAGGGTACAGAACGCCACTCCCCTGAGCGGCTTTGACAATTTCACGCCCCCCTATCAGTTCATCAAGGCATTGCTAAACTACGAGGATGACCTGATCGTGGACAAGGAACACCTGATCGTGATCAGTCCTGACGAGGGTGCGTTGGACCGCGCTATCTACTTTGCCACTGTCCTGGGAGTAGATACCGGAATGTTCTATAAGAGACGGGATTACTCTACCATGGTGAATGGCAAGAATCCCATTGTGGCTCATGAATTTCTGGGTGATAATATCGACGGCAAGGATATCATCATCATCGACGATATGATATCTTCCGGTGGAAGCATGCTGGACACGGCCAAGCAGCTTAAGGCGATGAACGCGCGCAGGGTCTTTATCTGTTGTACCTTCGGGCTCTTTACCGACGGCCTCAAAGCCTTTGACAAAGCCTATGAACAGGGGTATTTTGACAAAGTAGTGACCACGGATCTGACCTATCTCCCGCCTGAGCTGTACGACAAGCCCTACTTTATTGAAGCCGATATGAGCAAATTCATAGCCTCTCTGATCGACTTCATGAACCACGACGTGTCCCTCACAAACACACTGGCAACCACGGAAAAGATTCAGGATATTGTAACAGCGTACAACAAACGGCTGTTAATGCAGCTGTGACTTTCGGCCGGATAAGGATAACGCAAAGCCCCCGCATGTTATATTTATGCAGGGGCTTTTTCTTATTCTGTCGCTGTATCTGTTACCGCCGTATATTCCGCTTCTTACTTTATCGCTTCTTACTTTCCCGCTTCTCATCCCGTCACTGCATCCGTTCCCGGTGTATCCTGCCGGTTCGATTCCTCCGTATCCGCATACTCCGGAAAATCTATCATGATCTTGAACAGATCCCCGTCCAGATAGATCCGAAAGCTGCCTCCCTGTACCTGCACCAGACTCTGGGCGATGGACAGGCCCAGTCCGCTTCCCTCCGTAGATCTGGAGGAATCGCCCCGAATAAATCTCTCCGTCAGCTCCTCAGGACTGATATTCATCTGCTGCTTGGAGATATTTTTAAATGACACACCTATTCTGCCGTCCTCTGCCAGCATATCCACATAGACGCGGGTGCCTTCCATGGCATATTTGCAGATATTGTTGAACAGATTCTCCACCACGCGCCACATTCTGCGGCTGTCCGCATAGATAAAGGCCGGGCTGCTGTTGTTCCCCAATACCACCTGCAGGTTCTGTTCTTCCAGCTTCTCGGAAAATTCACCCAGGCTCTGATTGATCAACTCTGTCAGATTCAGTTTTTCCTTGTTCAGCTCGATGTTTCCGGATGAGATTTTGGATGCCTCCACCAGATCATCCGTCAACTGTTTCAGGCGCTGTGCCTTGTTGTCCAGAATACTGATATAACTCTTTGCAGGTTCCTGCTCTATTTTCAGACGCTTCAGCAGATCCACATAATTGATGATGGAAGTCAGAGGCGTCTTGATGTCATGGGAAACATTCGTGATCAGATCCGTCTTCATCTGCTCATCCTTCATGCTGGTCTTGACCGCTTTTCGGATCCCCTCTCCGATATTGTTCACCGCGTCTGCCATTTCCCTGCTGGCGCCATGCAGATTATCCGTGGCAAGCTTAAACTCCACCTCTCCGTCACGTATTTTGTTGATGCCTTCCACGATCTCCACCTGTTCCGCACTGCGCTTGAACAGAAGCACGCCTACCAGACCGTCAAATAATATGATGCCTGCCAGGATCAATCCGGCAATTATCCGTTCCTGACGGAAACTGCAGATGGCAAGCACTCCGATCAGATTGGCAAACAGGAACAGGTTATAGGGGATCAGAGTACTGATCACGGAATTCTTGTTGCGGAATACAAATATCAGTATGTTGCGGATTTCCACACCAAGCCGATGCAGAAAGCTGTCCGACCAGAGATTTCCGCACTTTATCCTGCGCACCAGGCTGTACCAGATCAGTCCGAAAGAAACACTGACATATACGCCATATACCGCAAACACTCCGTACTGGTATAATCTGGTCAGCTGAATTCCCCAGAGTTCCGAAAGGATCACTCCCTCCGTACCGCTCATTCCCCGGAGCATCATATACCCCAGATAACCGCCATACACCAGCCCCAACGCCAGCAGCAGGCTTACCTCCGTCCAAAGACGGTCAAAACGGTTCAGTGTTTCGACCCGCTCCCCCTCCTCATTGACAGTAACTCCCGCGGTCACCGTCAGATACAGGCCGAGAGCCAGCCACATAACCGCAAGCACGATAATTCCTGCTGCGACTTTTCCCACATTGGGAACAATGCTGTTATAGACTGTTGCTGCGTTGTAGAAGACATCCTCCCGCACTCCGTAACCGGTGTCTATGCCCAGCCAGATATGTGTGGTATCAGGATAAGCATAGTCATAGACACTGATATACCGATCGATCTCTTCCTCGCTGAGGATCGTATTTCCCATGAACACCAGACTGTCCGGATAATAGATCAGATATCTTCTGTACTCGGAGAAAAATTCTGTCACATTATTATCTTCCATCTCTGCCAGACTGGAGACATTCGTGTAAGTACACATGCCATCGTCCGTCATCATGCGGACCATATATTTTATATTACTGTTTCCCTCTTTGTAGGCCTCATTGCATACCTGATAACGCTGGTAATTCAATGTGAGCTGCCTCACGGACACAGCCACATTCTCCTGCAGCTTCATGTAGTCGATCCAGTTATCCGCATAGGAAAACAACTGCTTTTCCCCATCGACAGTCTCATAGCGGCAGTTCAGCAGGGGAAGGGAGATGGAGTATTTCCCGTCATCTTCTCTGGATGTCCTGATACCATCAATCTCCTGGCTTATGATATAGAAGTACACCATATCTTCCAGCTGTTCCTGCGGACACTTTCCAAATTCCTCTAAAAGCAGTTGCCGCTCCGGATCGACTTCTTCATCCGTTTCCTCATCTGCCTCCCCGTCCTGCTCCTCCGCCTTGAGAACAACGCTGTCGCTCTGCTTCTTCTCTTCCCTGACCACCTTATTAAACCCGGCGAAATAGAGCTGTCCGGCCTCGTCCAGGCCAAAATTTTCCACATAGATCACATTGCCGAAGTAATTTACGAACTCAGACATGCTCATAATGCGATCCGTATATTCTACATCTGATTTTCCCCATTTGATCAGATCATCCAGCTCATAGACCACGGTCAACGGGCACTGATTATCCTCGCTCAATTGGGACGCATACTTTGTCACGTCGATTTTCCTGGTAGGATCGAACACGCCATCCGTCTCCAGCTGCCCTTTGATCATCACCAGCTGAGTGATATCGGACACCGCATTGCGAAACAGATCGTGGAAGACCTCCGACTCTTCAAATTCCTGATCCGTCTCAAAGGGAAAGAACTTATAGACCTGAGGTCCGTCGATCGATTCCACCTCAACATATGAATTCAACAGAAGCCCTGCCGCCGCTATCGACATGAGGACAGCCAGAAAATGCTGCAACAGCTCGATACCAATCCTCTTCAATGTACTCTTCCCTGCAGTTTTCTTCATATTTCTCCGATTCCTACTGTTTGTCTATTTTATAACCGACTCCCCATACCACTTTCAGATATCTGGGTTCCTTGGGATTGATCTCTATTTTCTCCCTGATATGCCTGATATGGACGGCCACCGTGTTGTCCGCGCCTATGGCATTCTCATTCCATATACTCTCGTAAATCTGATCGATGGAAAAAACTCTTCCCTGGTTTTTTACCAGAAGTAACAGGATATTATATTCGATCGGCGTCATCTTTACCGGCTCATCATCCACCGTAACCTGCTTGGTCTCATCGTTGATCACCAGTCCTCCCACCTGATAGATGGCCTTATTGTCCATATTCAGGCTTCCCAGGGACGTATAGCGCCTCAGGTTTGACTTCACTCTGGCAGCCAGCTCCAGCGGATTAAAAGGCTTTGTAATGTAATCATCGGCACCGATGTTCAATCCCAGTATCTTGTCTGTGTCCTCAGATTTTGCCGATAAAATGATGATGGGAATGCTGCTGTATTCCCGGATCTTCAAAGTGGCACGGATGCCATCCAGTTTGGGCATCATGATATCCATGATCAGGAGCTGTATATCTTCCTTTTTCATCAGTTCGATCGCCTGCTCTCCGTCATAAGCCTTAAAGATCCTATTTCCATCCTGACTTAAGTAAATCTCAATGGCATCCACAATTTCCCTGTCATCATCACAAACCAGTATATTCGCCATAATTCCTCTCTCACTTCCTGTCACTTTATATCACAAATCTGCGCCGTCTGGCACATCTTTTGATATTAAATAGTTAAGCAGATTTTTTTTAATAGTTCAATGGGAATTTTATGAAGATTTCCTTAAGGGTGCACACCATCCCTTAAAGATCCTTTCAGCATGAGGAAAACTCCCAGATTCCCCCGGTGTCCGTTGCTTCCCCTGTGGGAAAAAAGATAGCCGCTGTTATGGCAGGTACAGATATCCGTGACAGATATGCTGTTATGCGGTATTCCCGCCTCTTCCAGGATCAGCCTGTTGGCCTGCCACAGATCAAGCTGGTACTTCCCTTCCCTCTTCCCCGGTGTCACAACTTCACCGTAGCGCTCTCTTCCGCCGGCCATCCGCCAAAACTGTTCCGCCACATCCTCCCCCACTTCATAGCATTCCCGGCAGATGGAGGGGCCTATTGCCGCGATCATCTCCGAGGGTCTGCTTCCGAAGGTCTCTGCCATGGCCTCCGTCATTCGCTGTCCCATACGGCCGACAGTGCCCCTCCAGCCGGAATGGGCAAGCCCGATGGCATGATGCACCGGATCTAAAAAAAGCAGCGGCACACAGTCCGCATAGAAGGTCACCAGCGCAATTCCCTTTTCATCGGTCATCAGCCCGTCTATATTTTCATAATCCCGGGAAAGCACAATTCCCTTTCCCCGGTCCGCCGCCGTAACACGACGGATGTTCACCGTATGGGTCTGGTGGGAAGCCACCATATCTTCCGGTCCGCATCCGAGTATCCTGCCTATCCGACGGAAATTTTCCGTTACATTCTCCTCTCTGTCACCCCGGGTGAAGCTGAGGTTCATCGTAGCAAGATCTCCTGCGCTGACCCCTCCCAGCCGGGTAGTGATCAGATGCTCTGTCAGACCACTCTCCTCAAAAGAAGGAAACGTAAGGTATTCCAGCTCCTGTTCGCTTTCCTCCAAAGTAATACTGTTTTGCCTGACAATTTCGCCGTCTTTTCCCGTGCGTATGATCTGATACATACTCTGCCTCCGTTTATCATCTATAGACATGGAAAAAGGCATTCCGGATCCAGCTGATCTCAGTTCCCTGGATCGCCACCACATCATACCGCACAGGACAGTCATCTCCCAGATGATGCAGATATCTGTAGTAATCCGCCGCACGGCATATTCTGCGCTGCTTGCGGCGGTCCACCGCTTCCGCCGCACAGCCACAGACTTCCGTGCGGCGGTACTTTACCTCCACAAACACCAGACAGCCGTCGTGATAACCTATAATGTCTATCTCGCCCTGCCTGCTCTGGAAATTGCGCTCTTTGACACACATCCCGCGGGCTGTGAGATACTCCGCCGCCAATGCCTCTCTGTCTGCTCCAGTCTTCCTTTTATTCAAAAATCTACCTCTTTACGCTGTTCATCTTACTCTTTAATTTATCCATGGAATCCACAAATATGAGGATCTCCGCCACCACCTCGTACAGCTCCGGAGGGATCATATCACCGATATCCAGCCTTGACAGAGTGTCGGCCAGCTTATCGTCCCTGTGGACCGGCACATTGCTCTCCTGAGCCTTCTCGATGATGCGCTCCGCCAAAACACCGCGTCCGCTGGCAATGACTCTGGGGGCATCCTCCTCCGGATTATACTCCAGCGCTATGGCCTGCTTTAATTTCTGTCCGTTATCCTTTTCCGTCATCCTGTCACCTCACTACCCGCGTACTAAGTTCTCACATCAAAGGCATAATGGCTCAGAGCCACACCCTTTTCTCTCTCCAGTATAGGCTCCAGACCGCCTTTTGAAGAACCGGCATCCTTCTCTCCCCGTACCTCCATGGACATGCTGCAGTCGTATCCTCTCTTCCACAGTCTCTCCGTGAGCAGATCCATGTGATCCTCCAGAAAATCCAGCATCTCATCATCCGCCACATAAAAATTCGTGCTGACTTTACTGTTCCGCATCGCCACATACACATCCACAGGGCCCAGATGTTCCATATCCAGATGCAGCAGAGCGCTGACGGTTCCATCCTTCCCCGCAAGATTCTTTCGGTTCGTGTAGACGTAGAGGTCTCCGTGAGCTTTTCCCTGCTGCAAACGGAGGGGCAGCTGCACATATGTGTACATCTGGTTGATCTGCTGCAGGAAATCAATATTCTGGGACATATTGGATACCGCCCTGTACGCTGCGGAACCGCTCTGTCCCACGGTCTCAAGAGTCTGTGTCAATCCCTTGAGCTGACGGTCCAGTCTCTTATACAGCTCCTCCACTTTATTGGGATCAGCCACATCCCGGGGGCGGAGCGTCCATGAATTCTTCAGAGTATCCGTGAGCAATGCCCTGACACCCTTCTGAGACATCAAAAGCCGCATGGCTTCTTTTCCTTCCGCCGTTCCGCCGGCTCTTTCCATCATCTCCTCCACAGCAAGGAAGAGCTTTCCCGCATCGGATCCTCCCCCGGCGAATTGTTCCAGCTGCTGCGCCAGCTGCGCGCTTTCCTGCGGAGACAGGTTCAGACGGGCAAGCACCTGTCTGAGTTCCCGGGAAACCACCGCGCGAAGCTCCTGGGGAATCTCCTGGAGCTGCACGCCATTGTCATTGTCCTTCGGTACCCGGTTCTCCTTACCTGCCGGTTCTATCTCATTGGGATCTGCGGCCTGCTTCACTGCCGCCGCATAAGCCTGCTGCCGTTCACTGTCCGCTGCTTCCTTCACCTGACCTGTCCGGGGTTCTGCCACTTCTTACGGTATCTCCCGGACATTGGCAGTGCCGCTTTCCGCCAAAGTTCCCGCCGCTTCCCTGACATTTCCCTCCCCGGGAGCATTTTCCGTCAGCATGCTCTCCCGGACCAGGTGCAGCAACTCCTGATAAAGCTTTGCCGCCCCCTCCAGATCCCCTTTTGCGGTCAGCTCCTCTATCACATGGGGAACCGCATCCATGACCGTCTCCATTCCCTGCAGCAATTGATGGTTCAGATTGCGGTAGGCGGCCATCTGATTCACATTTTCCTCATTGACCGGCAGTCCCAGCTTATGGAGACTGACAATATCGGAAATCTCCGCACCGGGAAAAGCATTTACCTCCCTGTACAGCTGCTGGATGGAGTTTCTGTCAATGGGAAGCCCCGCCTTCATCATCTGCTCCGTCATGGCGACAGAGACGGGATTTGCGGAAATTCCCGCCATATCCAGTGCTTTCAGCACATTGATATCTGTGGACACATTGGTGAACAGGGGAGTCAGCATAAGGGCAGTGCCGTTATTTTTGACCTCAAAGGTCATATTTTTCCCTACCTCAATGTTCATATTCTGATCCACTTTGGCATTCAGCAGTAAATCGTCCGCTGTCCTGATCTGAACCTCCCCGCCGTTTTTGGATACGATCTCTCCCTGGATCGTCTGTCCGGGTATCATGGATCTGATCTGGCGGTTGACAGCCGCCGTGTTGGGATTCACAGGCGCCGCCTTCTGCGCACTGCCGACATCTTCATTTTTTGTTCTTCCCGCAAAAATATCCGTTAGTTTCATGTTATTTCCTTTTTACTGAACAAAATTTTTGATAAAGCTCCTGCGATGTATGGGTGTTGGACCGTATTTCTTTACCGCCGCGATGTGGGCCGCGCTTCCGTAACCCTTATTCCCCGCAAAATCATATTCCGGATAGATCTTGTCATATTCCACCATAAGGCGATCCCTTGTGACCTTTGCGATAATACTGGCCGCACCGATGGAAATACTCTTGGCGTCTCCCTTGATAATGGGGACCTGGCGGATAGCTGTCCCCGGAATCTTCACCGCGTCATTCAGCAGAATATCCGGCTGAGGCTTCAGCTTTCCGACAGCCTCCCGCATGGCTTCATAGGTAGCCTGTAAGATATTGATCTGGTCAATCCTTTCCGGAGTGGCATATCCAACCGCACAGGCCACCGCCTGTTCCATAATGACATCATAAAGCTCCTCTCTCTTTTTTTCGGACAGTTTCTTGGAATCATTTATATATAAGATCCTGCAATCTTTGGGCAAAATGACCGCACCGGCTACCACCGGCCCCGCCAGCGGTCCTCTTCCCACCTCGTCAATGCCGCAGATCAGCCCGCAGCTCTCGTACTGTCTCTCATAGACTCTGAGCTGTTCGATGCGCTGCTTTTCCTCCTCCAGAGATACCATGCGTTTTCGCGCCGTCTCCACCAGCTTCCGCACCCCTGCCCGGTCATCGCTTTCATATGTATGAATAAATTCAGGCAGCCCGTCTATAGAAGCTGCCTGTAATTCCACCCTGATCTCATCCGTATTTTTCATATCCGTCCTCCATGCGGGGCAATTCTTTACTGATGCTTCAGAATACCTATCTCAGACAGCGGCCAGATACGCATCCAGGCCCTCCCCACGATATCGTCTCTGTGAATATTTCCCACCACTTCTATCCTGCTGTCGCTGCTGTTGTTCCGATTGTCACCCATGACAAAGTACTCATCCTTTCCCAGCACCACCGGCTCGATCGCAATACCAACATTCTCCGGCTTTATGATCTCCCTGCCGTAATTTTCTTCCAGCACTTCACCGTTGATATAAATCGTGCCGTCCAGATCGATCTGTACCGTTTCGCCCGGCAGGCCGATAATCCTCTTGATATAATAGGTATCCTGCTCATATTGAAAAGGAAACACAATGATGTCGAATCTCTGGGGATCCCGAAATCGATAAGTGATCTTATCCACGATCAGGTTATCCCCGTCATTTAGAGTTGACTCCATGGAAGCGCCCTGCACCTCTGTCCTCTGTCCCACATAATGGATCACGACATACGTAGCGCAGAGCACGATCAGCAGATACAGAAGAGTGCTTATCATTTCCCGCATAGCCCTGTTCAGTCCGCTGCGTTTCCTTCTGCGCCTGGTGACCTCCTTATTTATACTCTCATCCATACTCTTGACCATACTCTTTTAACCTCTCTCCTCCACCGGATATTCTATCGTGATTCTTCCGAATCTTCCGCTCCGGAAATCGTCCAACAGGACAGTGGCAGCTTTCTTCAGATCCATGCTCTCCCCCTTCAGAATACAGCCCCGTGCCCTGGCTATATTCTCCAGCATCTCCGCCGGGGAAGCTTTCCACTCCACCCCATAGCGCCCCGTCACCGCCTCAGGATACAGCGCTTCCAGACAACTCAGCAGATCGCAGGCAAGCTCCTCCAAAATAATGACCTCATCGTTCATGGAACCGATAAAGGCGAGGTGCATTCCCACCTGCCGGTCCTCAAATTTAGGCCACAGGATCCCCGGTGTATCCAGCAGTTCCAGATTCTTATTTAAACGTATCCACTGCTTTCCCTTGGTAACGCCGGGCTTGTTTCCCGTTCTGGTACAGGCTTTCCCGGCAAAGGAATTGATAAAGGTGGATTTGCCTACATTGGGAATCCCTACCACCATAGCCCTGACAGGCCTGTTCACAATGCCCCTTTTCCTGTCCCGTTCCAGCTTTTCCTTACAGGCCTCCTGCACCATGCCCTGAATACCCTTGATGCCTGCGCCGGTTTTGGAATTGATCTCCAGTACATGAGCTCCCTGGTCCCTGAAATAACTGATCCATTGCTTATTGTACACCGGGTCCGCAAGGTCCGATTTGTTGAGCAGGACCATTCTCGATTTATTCTGCCCCAGCTCATCGATATCCGGGTTGCGGCTGCTGAAAGGGATCCTTGCATCCACCAGTTCTATGATCAGATCAATAAGCTTAATATTCTCCTGCATCATACGCTTTGCTTTCGTCATATGACCGGGATACCACTGATAATTCATACCGACTCCGTTTCACGGGCACATACATCCGATCCTGCCCGTTGGTTTTGTTGATTTTCTATTTCACGAATCCTATTCCCAGCTCAGAACACTTTCCCCTGAACCAGACCTTCCCGACAATATCCGTCTCCTTCACCGGACCGATATTGGCAGAGCGGCTGTCTTCGCTGTTCCCCGGGTTATCTCCTATGCAGAAATATTCTCCGCTCTCCAGGGTGAACTCATTTTCCGCTATGCCCGCCTCCAACAGCTTCTCCGTAACCCACGGACTCTCCAGTCCGTTGACGAACAGCACACCGTCCTTCACCATCAGACGGTCTCCGGGCACAGCCACCACCCGTTTAACATAGTAGTGGGAATTTTCATTGCCATTGGGCAGAAATACCACCACATCCCCCGTCTTGGGTGAAGACAGGATATAGAGGAAACGGTTGATATATATCTTCTGTTCATTATACAGTGTCGGCTCCATGGAGACACCCACCACATTGGTAGTCATACCCATGAAATAATTCAGCACTACGGCAATAAATACAGCGACGACGATCCCGAATATCCAGCTGAATATCTCCCTGACGGTGGCGGAACTTATGGTTTTCTTTTTTCTGTAAAAACTCAGTCCTTTATTTCTGGCCATTTTCTGCTTCCTATGTATTGATCACACACTTGAAAACAGTATACCACACTTTTCGGAAATATAAAAGGACAACTACACAGGTAATTGTCCTCTCATTCATTCTTTACTGTTCACAGCAATTATC
>JAIEKC010000411.1:0-3403 GCA_029064505.1 Acetatifactor sp. | reverse complement strand
GGGTGCATCCAGGCAGAAGATATGTCCTCCTATCTCTACGGAAGAATCCGGACTCATGAACCATTTTCTGGTGGTCTCTCCGTTACAGGTAAACTGTACCTCATAGGGGAAGAAGGCATTTAACTCGGTCTGTATGGTATAACTTCCATCCTCCGCGAAATAGTCATCCGCACAGTCATTTGCAGACACACTGTTTTGTGCAACCGTCACATTGCCATGTCCCGTGTTGAAAACAACCGTGTCAGAAAGAACCTCCGGATTCGCGACAGTGCCCTGCGGATCCGCGGTAACACCGTTCAGGTCCACGACAAGGTCTTCCAGCGTCACCACAGTACCCTCCGGCACCACTGTTGAGGCCTCAAGCTCCGCAATACTTTCCGCAGACAGTATGTCTTCCGCCTGCGTCGGCAGAATGGGAAACGCCAGCACTGCTGCCAGCATCATTGCCACTCCGCATTTTACATGTTTCCATTTCATGTTTTTGAGTTCTCCTTTCCGGAATTTACATTATGTAGCTGTATATTGACATTTTCAGCTCATTTATACAAGTATAACTTATATTTTTACAACTTTCAACCATGTTTACCGATTTATTTTGCAACAATTACTTCTATAGGGCGAACGCCCGACATGAAACAAGTTGCCGGTAATAAAGATGCTTTCGGGCAAAATGGCAAATCCGGCAACTTATGACTGGCATGGCTGAACTGTTACCACTGCGTCTCAGAAGAGAAAAATTATGCTTGACATTTTCCCGATCCCGTTTTATCATTTATACATCATCATTTTATTTCAATGATGTATTCCGGAATTTTATTCAGGATCAGAAATCATCATCCGGCGCATCGCCGTTATCCCAGAGGACAAATTATGGATAAAATACGTATTAACTGGCATGTGGCGGCCATTTGCGCCATTAAGATCACCTTTCGCGAATATTCTGAATATCTGCAATACTTCCAGGAATACCGCCTCGCAAAGAGCGGATACCGCATTGACCTGTTAATGATAAGGTCAGCTCCTGATATTAAGATTCCACTTAGTCTGGCTTACATCTTCCGGTCACATAATCTCTTTGAGATCAAAGGGATCCATTCCTCCATAACCATCCACTCCTACTATAAAACGATCGGTTACGCCGCATTGCTGATCGCAGAGGATCCCAGGATACCTCCCTGCACTCGTGACGAGATCAGCCTGTCATTCCTCTGCCACCATAAACCGGTAAAGCTTCTCAGATATTTAACGGAAGAATGCAAAAAAAATATTGCAAAATCATCAAAATGGATTTATCATATAAGTGGGGATATTTTCCCTGCACAGATCATCATCGTCCCGGAGCTCTCACCGGAAGAGGCACTCTATCTGCGCTGCCTTACTGACCGCCTGGATGATGCCCGGCTGGCAGAACAGCTTGCAGACGATTATTCCAGGCATCAGGGACAACAGGAATACGAAGAATATATGAACCAGTTGGTCAATGCCAATCTGTCCACGAAAGGAGATATGCTTATGTGCTGTGAAGCTATTTTCAGATTGTACGGCACCAGTTCCAGGGAATTCTATGATAAGGGTTTTCAGGATTGCGCCGATAAAGTACGCGGGATAATCGCTGAGAAAGATGCAGAGATCGCTGACAAAGATGCGGAGATCATTCGATTAAAGAAGCTGCTGTTAATACCAGATTGACCTGTATTCATGACAGCGGCAGGTTCTGATATCCCTATAGCTGCGTTAAGAATCAAACCGCTGTCACACTTTGTGGGATGTAAGGCCCAATTTGGGAGGCGTAGTGGGCTACAGTGACCAAATTGGGGCGGAGCAGGCCGCGAAAAAGCTGCTGTCAATACCGGATCGGCCTGCATTGACAACAGCTCTGTATTTCTGAATAGTTACAAATCTTTTATGGTATCACAAGCACCTGTTTCGCATAGATGCGTTCCGGGTTGGATAAAAGGTTTCTGTTTGCCTCATAAATCTCTCTCCAGCGCTCGTTCTTTCCGTAAACTTTTCCGGCAATCCTCCAGAGATTGTCCCCGGGCTGCACAATATAGTTGTTCCCTGATACAGACATAGATGTATTCCATGTCATTGCAGACATTCCTGTCATACCGTTTCTGACTGTCATATAAATTATAAGATGCTGGCCTACACGAAGTCTGTTGGGATTCCTTATTCCATCCACATTGTCCTGATAAATCCGCCTCCAATAATTGCCGTTGCCGAAAAATCTTCCGGCAATCTCCCAGAGACTATCCCCGGGCTGCACGACATAATCTATCACTGTCACAGGATCAGAAACCGATACCTCATCCCGGCCATCATAATCTGCATCATTGTCCATGTTTCCGCTGTTTCCCGTACCTTCGGAGTTCTCCATGCCAGAGATCACAAGGTTTTGAGCGGCACGCCGCAATTCTCCGGTGCCCTGGGTACGGAACTCAAGGCTCAGAGTATGGCTTCCGGTTCCCGCATCTGCCAGTGTCTGGTTCCGAATCGTGATCCTGGTACTGCCGGCATCAGAAGTGTATTCTATCCCGCTCTGCAGCCGCCTTCCATCAAGGTAAACAGCGTCCTGGAATTCCGTATATTCGCCCTCCGAGACCAGAAGCTGAGTATCACTTCCGGACAAGCCGCCTATATTAAGATTCGGCACAGGCTGAGTGATCTCATATCCGGAATCTGATGCATTGCCTACATTTTCATCCGTATTATCCAGTACGATCAGTGTCAGTTCCGCATAAGCGGGCGGATATTTCGGATCACTGTAGGATGCCTGCACTGTCATCTTAAATTCTCCCGCTTCAAGCGGAACACCGTATATTTCTCCGGTGGCAGGATACATTTGCAGCCCCTCCGCCAATCTGCCCTCCACTACAGAGAAGGTGACCTGATTGCCGGGATCCGTATTGTCCGTTCTTATCGTGTAGGAATAAGGTACATATTTCACCCTGACTACATCCGACATGTTCAACTCTTCGGTGCTTGTAGTGATATCCGGGCTGCGTGTGAGGAGGACACTGGTGCTCAGGTTTTGCGGCAGTTCTGTAACTTCTGTTCCATCGGGCAGATGCCAGACGGTATTATTTTTTGCCGGCAAAATAACAGATATTTTCACGTTATATGGAGTATAAAGTGTGGATAATGCTCCGCATCCATATAGCATTCCTTCACAATCATGTGATATATTTCCAAAATCGAAACTGCTTAAGTCCAATGTTCCCAAGCTACTACAGCCTAAAAACATACTACGCATGTCTGGCACATTCCCAGTGGTAAAGCTGCTTAGATCCAGACTTTCCAGACTTCTACAGCCATAAAACATACCACCCATGTCTGTCACATTCCCGGTGGTAAAGCTGCTTAGATCCAGACTTCCCAGACTGCTACAGCCATAAAACAT
>JAIEKC010000410.1:0-5821 GCA_029064505.1 Acetatifactor sp. | reverse complement strand
CAGAATCTGTCCCGCATTTTCCCATAGGTATATAAGAAGCTGCAGTTCTTTCCTGCTGAGGGACAGCTCCTCACCGCCTTTGAATACTTTCATTTCATGGCAATTGATCCGGATTTCACCGGAAATCATCATGTTTTTAAATTCCGCGGCACCGCCTTCCGCAGAACTGCCAAGCCGTCTCATCAGGGCGTTCACCTTAGATACCAGTACCATCAGGGAAAAGGGCTTGGTAATGTAATCATCCGCTCCGGAATCGTATCCGTTTACCATATCAGTCTCGGAATCCAGCGCGGTCAGATAGATCAGATACGTATTGCCCGCTTCACGGACTTTTCTGCCAAAATCAAGCCCTGTTCCATCCGGCAGTGTTATATCGCTGATCACAAGGTCGAAAACATTTCGTGCGAAGAACGTTTCCGCCTCCGACAGAGTAAAAGCGGAAGTGACTCCGTAGCCCGCTTTGCTCAAGGTCAGGGTGATCCCCCGGTTGAGCGCTTTGTCGTCTTCCAATAATAAAATTTCCTGCATAGCTCTCCTTATTGATAGTCAGACTTGCTTATAATAACAAGCTTGGGGCTGCCGCATTGATCAAATGCCGCAGCCCCTCATTTCTCATAGTTCCCATGTATTTCTGTCACCATAAAGGGCTCTTTCCCTGTCTGACGCATTTGGCTCCACCACTCTTCCGTTCTTGTCATAACTGGTCAGAAGTGTTGAATTCTTGGCGATCGTCCTTTTTCCGTTATCTGTCAAAAGTCTGATGACATGATCCATATCCCCGTCACGCAGAGACTGTTGAATCTCACGATTCCGTTGCTCCTCCTCCATGGCACGGACGGATCGCTCGTCCGAGACATCAATGAATTCTACAGTTTCCGACAGAACATCCGGTGAGACCCCTTCCAAAATCTCCTGTAAATCATCCTTCGGTGTATTCTGCGAAATCTCCTGCAGAACCTCCGACGCAGTATCTTCCGGCTGCGGATCGTTCCAGATGCTATGAAAAAAATCCCGAACTGCCTCTATGGCTGCCATTACATATGTCCGTATGGTCTCAAGCAAAGGCACCTGCTCAGACACATTCTGTTCCTTCGCCGCCTCTGCCTGCTTTCGCCCATTGGTTTCCGCATTCTGCCCTCTGCTTGAAAGCTCCAGCATGACGCCGCTTCGTTCCGCCGCCTGCTGCTTTTCCTGTTCGGATACCTCTTTCTTTTCCTTTGCCTCCGATGATGATTCGTTCTTATTATATCCAAGATTGAACTTTTCACCGGTATCCGGGACATCTATTTTCTTCTGCTTTGTGTATACATAATAATTATTTCCGTCAACTTTATTAACCATGATTTTGAATGAATATCTCCATTATGCCAGGATCTGTTTTCTGTCTGCCGTCAACCATTATAACTTTTTCCCGCTTTCATCTTCCTGTTGGCGCTGTAACAGTGCTCTCCCGCTTTCCGACAAAAAGGCGTGTTGCCACATCCATACAGATAATGTAAAGCATTACAAACCCCATCCAATACCCACCAACAATAACAATCTTATCAGGATGCACTAAATAAGTATACTGAGAAACCGTCTGTGTGTTCTCTCCAACCTGATTTTCATTCAAAAGGAACAATGTATTTTCGGGGGCCTGATCCTCTGTATAATTTGTACACATCAATCGCAAATTTAAATCATCGGTTTCAGTCCCCACTAATTGCCAATAATACACCTGATCTGTCTTTAATCGGCAATAATATTTCACATCATAATAACAACCACTTTCCAGATCTCTCAGCCGGATCACCTTTGAAAAAATTTCTTTTCCGGTTTCTTCACATAATGTAAAAGTAATTTTCTCATCCTCTACGCTTTCCTCTTCAAAAAGAACCGCAAACTGTATATTTGCCAAATGCGTCTTCTGTGGCACAAAGTACTGCGTCACTATACTGTAATCCGGAGGGATCTTCGTATCTTCATAATGGGCACTGGATGTTTTGCTTACATAACAGTCATGTGCCAGATACCCCGGCCATGCCCACAATATCAATCCGATGAATAATATTGTTATGATTCCTCTTACAATCCATAAATTTCGTCTTCTTTGTTCTGTTCTCATTCCCATCCTCTTGATTCTTTCACTTCCATTAAACCAGTATATCTGCTTTTTCCATAAAAAACAAGCATTTTGTCGCTATATCAACATTGAAGCACGGGACGAATTGTCGAATACAAACAGCTGTCATTACATTTTATCCGTTGCGTTGGAAATATATCTCATATGGATCTCTTTTCCCTGCCATGCGCCATACTCAGAAACAGATAGAATATACTAAAGAATGGAAAACTCATACATATAGCTAATGACACAAAAACATAAATATGTTATAGTAACTCGTGTATGGAGGGGTGTTGTATGCTGACAAGATTAAGAAATCAAGATATGATATACAAAATAGCTATCATGGCTATACTGGCTTTTGCCTTATTCCTGCGCGTTTTCCGCCTCACACAGCTTCCCGATGCCTTACATTTCGACGAAGCTTCTGTAGGCTATAACGCATGGTGTCTTGCACACTATGGTGTGGATCGTTACTTAAATAAAATGCCTGTATATGTGCAGAATCTGTCTGGCGGACAAAGTCCGCTGTATACATACTCTGCCGCTTTACTTCTGAAACTGTTCGGAAAAGGAAATATATCTTTATTCCTGGTAAGATTACCCGGAGTAATCTTTAGTATGCTTGTAGTTATTTACAGCTCTAAAATAGTCTCTTCCATCTTCCAGAGTAGAAAAATAACCGTTATGTGCGCCTTACTTATCACTGTTTGCCCTTATTTCTTCATGCATGGACGGTTCGCTCTGGATTGCAATCTTATGCTCGGCTGCTGCCTCGTTTCATTATACTGCCTTATCAGATACATCCGGAGCCGGAGACTTTCCCACCTGATCATCTGCGGTATTTGCTTTGGCATCACACTTTATTCTTATGCCATGAGTTATTTTGCCATTCCGATTTTTCTATGCGCTGCCGCACTATATTTACTTTACACAAGGAGAACATCCCTTCCCCAAATGATCATATGGGCTGTTGCTGTCTGCGTAACTGCCCTGCCCATTATCCTTTATATTTTCAGCCTGTTGTTTCAGTTGCCGCCTTATCGTTTCCTGTGCTTTACTATCGCGCCCATTGCTTCATACCGCATAAACGATGTTGCAGCCACAGATTTCTGGGAAAATATTGCAACAACGATTCGGATCACTTTAACTCACGGTTACGAACCTATGGACTCTGTGCGTAAATTTTATACAATGTACCCCGTCTCCATACCTTTTATTGTAATTGGATTTTTCTGTTCCATATACCATTTTATTTTTTCTCTGGTCAGAAGACACTTCCATTACAGTTCTGTCATGGTACTGTTTTTTATATCCGGCCTTATTGCCAACAGCATGGTAAACGATATTCCCCGCGTTTATCGCGCAAATTACTTTTTTGCATCCTACATTTATTTTCTGATCCTTGGGATTGTGTCTGTTTACCGCTTTCTGAAGCTGTACCGGCAATTATTTATAGGAGCTCTGGCTCTCAGTTACCTGCTGTGGGGACTCTCTTTCTACCGATACTATTACAGCGTATATTCCGTTCATGATCTTTATCAATACCCGAACGTTGTCTATCTCGCATATGCCGAAGAGCCTATTTCATTTGTGGAAAATGAATTAGATACAAAAGCCATTTATTGTGATTATATCACTGCCACCATTTATTATGTATTTTGTAATCCAATTTCCCCATATGAATTCACTGATAGGAGTGTAGATGAAACAGAGTGTATTGACCGGCACTATTTTACAGTCAATTATTACACTCCTGTCGCATCAGGCAATGCTTACATCGTCCGCAAGGAAAATTACGAATTTATTACAAAGCTGTACTCATCTGGTGTGGAATTCGACAGATGGGACTATGATCATTATTATGTATTTTATTGCAGATGATCATGACCCCCGGATCCTCTTTCCTGTTTTTGACGGCCCGTCACTGCTAAAATTCATAGCTTTTCCTGCATATAGTCCAAATGCAGCTGACGTTTTTTTAACTCATGATTTCCATCCATCAACAGATTTTCAAAAAAGAGTTCCAGAAATTTTGTTGTCTCTGTGATACCGTTCCGTATATCATTATAGTTTGCCCTGACCAGAGCATTTCTGAAATACCAGGAGTGCCGGGAAAAGGCATCGTTATTGATATCAAATCCTAAGGTCTTCAGATATTTAATGACGAACACAGCCGTAGCTCTGGTATTGCCTTCACGGATGTATCTGCCAGATATTGGAAGTAAATTTTGCAATGTGCTTTACCGCGTCATGTACGGAAAGACCTTGGTATGAAAAGTCTTCCCTGTCTTCCAGATGTCATTTTCTCATTTTCTGTTCATTTTTCTGCCTTTTAAATAACTCTTTTTCTCGCACAACAAATTTATTATACCGCATATGTCCAATTAATGGAACAGATTTTATCATAGCCATGTTTCTTTGAAAAAATCAGACAGAAAAAAAGACACAGACATAGACAACCGGAGCTGTGTCTGACAAGCTCCGGTTTGGTCGGCCCCAGAATGCCGAATTCATTATCAATATTCCAGATATGCACCTTTCATGGGACTTGCCGCGTGTTCGCTGAACAATCGCAGTACGCCTTTCTGATACTTATGAGGTCTGGGTTTCCAGCTCTCACGGCGTCTGTTCAGAATATCTTCGATTTCTTCCGGTGTCTTCTTTTCCCCATTGACACCGATGATATTCAGCTTTCTCTCCATCACATCGATCTCAATCAGATCCCCTTCTTCCACCAATGCAATAGGACCGCCGTCCGCAGCTTCCGGGCTGCAGTGTCCGATCACCGGTCCTGTGGACGCACCGGAGAATCTGCCGTCAGTGATCAGGGCAATGCTCCTGCCCAACTCTTTATCGCTGCTGATGGCCTCCGAGGTATAGAACATCTCCGGCATACCACTGGCCTTGGGGCCCTCGTAGCGGATGAAGACTGCGTCACCCTTCTCCACCTTGTGTTTCAGCACGGCATCCAGACATTCTTCCTCACTGTCGAAGGGTCTTGCCCGCAGCACGGCCTTGAACATTTCCTTAGGACATGCCGTATGCTTGATCACGGCTCCCTCCGGTGCCAGATTGCCTTTTAAGATTGCAATACTGCCGTCTGTGCCGATAGGATCGTCATAAGGGCGGATAATGTCTGTTCTGGTGAGACTGACATTGTAACGTTTATTGAATTCTTCCAGCCACTTTTCACAGCGCCCATAGAATCCGTTCTTCTTTAATTCTTCCAGATTTTCCCCAAGAGTCTTTCCGGTGACTGTCATCACATCCAGATGCAGGTGTTCTCTGATCTCTTCCATGATGGCAGGAACTCCGCCGGCGTAATAGAAACACTCTGCGGGCCATTTTCCCGCAGGACGGATATTCAGCAGATAGCGCGCGTTCCTGTGCAGCCGGTCAAAAGTATCCCCGGTAATCTCAATGCCGAATTCATGAGCCAGAGCAGGGATGTGCAGCAGGCAATTCGTACTTCCCGAAATAGCCGCGTGGACTAAGATCGCATTTTCAAAGCTTTCCTCTGTGACAATGTCGCTGGGACACATATTGGGTTCCTTTGCAAGCTGTACTGCTCTCTCTCCCGCCTGTCTCGCATATGCCAACAGATCCGGGCTGGTGGCGGGCATCAGTGCGCTTCCCGGAAGAGCCAGACCCAGTGCCTCCGCCATGATCTGCATCGTGGAAGCCGTTCCGATAAAGGAGCAGGCACCACAGCTG
>JAIEKC010000041.1:0-7548 GCA_029064505.1 Acetatifactor sp. | reverse complement strand
TTATGAAATTTGTATGTCAGGTATGTGGTTATGGTTACGAAGGAGATGCTGCACCCGCTGAGTGCCCTACTTGTCACGCCGGCGCTGATAAGTTCAAAGCAGTTGAGGGTGACCTTGTTCTTGCCGCTGAGCATACATTCGGCGTTTACGGCTCTACCGTAAAGAACAATCCCGAAATCAGCGAAGAGGACAAGAAGTTCATTTTCGAGCAGCTGCAGGCAAACTTTAACGGCGAGTGCTCTGAGGTTGGCATGTATCTCTGCATGGCTCGTATCGCTCATCGCGAGGGATATCCTGAGATCGGTCTCTACTGGGAGAAGGCTGCTTACGAAGAGGCTGAGCATGCTGCTAAATTTGCAGAGATGTTAGGTTCCGATCTGGAGGCAAACATGACCGCTTCCACCAAAAAGAATCTGGCATGGAGAGTTGACTGCGAGTTCGGCGCAACCTCCGGCAAGGTTGACCTGGCTAAGTGCGCTAAGAAGAATAATCTGGATGCGATCCATGACACCGTGCATGAGATGGCCCGCGACGAAGCAAGACACGGCAAGGCTCTCAAGGGTCTGTTGGACAGATACTTTGGCTAAAATGAACACCGTATTTTAAAGGATTTTTAAGATCAAGGGAATGAACCGGGAATGGTTTGTTCCCTTTTTCAGTGGACAAAAGAGAGTATACTTTTCCTGTATTTGGTTATATATCCTACACTTTTTGAATAATAGATACCTCCCCTCGATAAGATTATATAAGACTTTCGTAAGAATTTTCCAAAACATTGGGCAGGAGAGAATAAATATTACAACCGCATCTCACATCAAAATACTTCTTCAGTTCCATAAACGCTTTCCATTTAATTAACGTAAACTCAGGCAGACCATGTCTGAGCGCCACATCAACCAATCTTTTTTCCATGATGCACGCCCCGTCAGGCAAAGATATTGCATCGCATAGCTGAATTAATTTATCATAATCCCCGTAGTCCGCTTCTTCGATATATTGATCCAGAAAGCTTTTCTGTGCTGCCGTACAATCATATTTTCCAAAGTATATGTTGGAATTATTGACCGGAAAGGAATGTGTCAGACAAATACGTGCTATCTCCGGCTGATCTATGCTCATCATATAATCGTATCCGTCAAAAATATGTAATATTGCCTTCTTACCGGCTCTTCTGCCTATATCATGCAGCAATCCCAGTATGTATGCTTTGTCGCTGTCCATCCCGCTTACTTTATCTGCTATTAATCGTGCATTTGTCGCCACTGAAATACTATGCATTTTCCAGAGTCCGGGATTCATTTCAGCACCCTTTTCCAACTCATATTCAGCTTCTTGAATTGTCAACATTACTTTTACCCCTCCTTCTGCTAAACAAAGCAGTCTCCTGTCAAATATTTCTCTCTTACCCGAGGAAACTGCTTTCTGACAAACACTGCATATGAGCAATCAGGATTCTGAACCATACCCTTTTCCATCAAGTAATATGCAAGTTCGAAATACCGCTGATTAGTGCCCTCGGTCACAAAAATCTGTCATGCAACCTGACTCACCGGCGAGAGGAACCCTGAACACAGCGACAGATTTCACCGCTCGTGAGTATAACTGCTCTTCGGAACCGGAACAAAGTGTCCGTTTGTTCATAATAAAATAGTTTTGCGTTGAAAGCAATACCTGTTTTTTCCATATTGAAGGTCAGACAAAAGATGTACAAGCCGCAACTTTAAAAATCAAAAAAAATTGATGAATATTATTCTGTTTTGATGTAAAATAAAAGTCAAATATACGTGCAGGCAAGCCTGCCCCGGTTCATTGTCTGCAGGAATTAAGAACAGGAGGCATTATGATCAATATACCCATGAGATCACAGGGAGCCATAGACCGCAGTTCCCTTTCATCCATTAATATTGTCACTGGTGATGTGGTTCAGTCACAAACTGTTCACACCCTGAATACCAGAAAGACGCGTCATACTCATCAACCGGCAAATGCACCGCTTTCGACAGCGAATCCGACAAATGCAAACACTTTGCCACCTGTAGGAAGTCCACAGCCCGCGCACTCTCAA
Organism: Acetatifactor sp.; assembly: GCA_029064505.1. Taxonomy (GTDB): domain Bacteria; phylum Bacillota; class Clostridia; order Lachnospirales; family Lachnospiraceae; genus Acetatifactor. Next base: position 5,483 of record JAIEKC010000041.1, on the reverse strand, counting down.
TCCGCCACAACAGTTCCACAGCCCGCGCCTGCTCCAAGGTCAATACCGCCTTTGCGGCACATGGTACAAAAGGGACAGAAGATTGCCCTTGGAAGCGGCACACCCCTCCATACCCTGAAAGTCTGTCTGGGTTGGAATGTGGCAAACGCACTGTGCGATGTGGACGTATCCGCTTTTCTGCTGGACAGCACCGGAAAAGTGCCAGACGACGACTGGTTCATTTTTTACGGTCAGACGGAAAGCCCGGACCACAGCACCGTATTTTGCCCGGAGAACGCCGCTGACCGCGAAAGCATCACCATCCGTCTGGACAAACTCAATCCCTCGGTGAAAAAAATCGTTTTTGTTCTGACGATCCACGAGGCACTGGAAAAAAAGCTACACTTCGGAATGGTTCAGGATGCCTACATCCGAATCTTAAACGGGAATGATCAGGAAGAACTGGTCAGCTTCAAAATGGATGAGTATTACTCAAACGTAATATCCATGATGATCGGCGAAATATATCAACACAACGGAAACTGGAAATTTAACGCCATCGGCAACGGCGTTGCCAAAGATCTGTCCGGCCTGTGCGGCCTGTATGGCGTACAGATAGAAGGCTGAAAGAAATGGCTCTGCGAGATTTTCAGCCCGCCAAATTCACAGCAGGACAGGAAACGGCCTTATTTTGCCGCAAAGACAGGTTCAAAAAAATTTCTGAGACACTATAGGAATAAAGACGGAGGTATACAAATGTTAAAATTTGAGACTGTAAATGAACTGACCCTGAAAGTGACCTGTACCGGAAATGATGTCCTTTTTACCAAGGCCGGCTCTTTCATCGCCGGGGAAAGCCAAAACGGAAAGAATTACAATTTTGAGAAGCTGCTTCTGGGACCCCAGAATAATCTTGCGCAGGCAGCGCTGGGATCCCTGCTGCGGCGTGTCACCGGAGAAAACCTGCCGCTGATGAAAGTTACCATGAACGGTGATTCCGTTACATATTATGCCAATTTCGGCCAGCATGTTGTGATCTATAAGCTTGCCGCAGGCGAGACAGTCTCCGTGGAATCAGAGAATATCCTGGCATTTACACAGGATTGTAAATATGATGTGCGTTTCATCGGCTGCGGCATTATATCCCAGAAAGGACTTGCTACCTCCACTCTGACCGGCACCGGACCGGACTCTTATGTAGCGATCCTGTCAGACGGCAATCCCATCGTGCTGAGCAATCTCCAGAGCCGAAGCACCATCTCCGTAGACCCGGATGCCGTGATCTGCTGGATGGGTCAATCCGGAGCCTGCGATCCTTCCATCCGCACGGATCTGTCCTGGAAGAACCTGATCGGACAGGCCTCCGGTGAATCCTATGCCTTTGAATGGAGCGGCAGTCAGCCAGTCTCCGTCATAGTACAGCCCTCGGAGCGGCGCGGATATCAATAAAGTCTTTATTGGTAACGGACAGCTGCTTTGCATGGAAATCAGGATCCTGCAGGGGAATACCGGGGAAACACAGTATTTTCGAGGCTGCTTCTGAATAGCTGCCGGAATTTTATGGAGATAAGCAAAAATGCAGAAGGTCATAGTCATCGGTTGTCCCGGCAGCGGGAAAAGTACATTTTCAAAAGCATTGCATAATGCCACGGGACTTCCGCTCTACCATTTAGATATGATATACTGGAATACAGACGGAACAAATGTGCCAAAAGGCACTTTTATGGAACGACTGCATCAGGTAATGAAAAAGGAATCTTGGATCATTGACGGAAACTACGGTTCCACTATGGAGCTGCGGATACAGCTTTGCGACACGGTCTTTTTTCTCGATTATCCGACAGATATTTGTATTGCCGGCATCAGATCAAGAAAAGGTAATAAGGAGCGGACAGATATACCATGTACTACTCTCGAAGATGAAGATCATGAATTTATGGAATTTATCAAGAATTACAACTCTATAAGCAGGCCTGCAGTGATGGAATTATTGCAAAAATACTCTCACAAACGCATTACCATCTTTGAGAATAGAAATGACGCGAAGAAGTTTCTCTCTCAATATAACATAACTTCCGGCTGAGGAATTCTTAAGTAAGCGCACATTCAGCGTTATGTCGTCTGGTTTCACGGCAAGTGAAATCGTTAAGCAGTATAAATTATAAACAACAGGAACACTTTTCCCAAAAGGAAGTTTATCAATATAGGGCTGTCGTCCTGAGGGTGCGACACCCCTTGTCCTTTTGCTCATGTGAGATAAAGAAGTAAAAGAAGTGTAAAAAAGCAGGAAACCTTGTTACTGATTTCCTGCTCTGCTTCCGGCAAAGAGGACAGGGCAGCTGCAAGGTCTGGACTGCTCAACATAACGTTCTGACCGCAAACCGTGAACGGATATTCCTCGCTTGACGGTAGCTTAGCAAAGTATTCATCTGTGGCGGCAAACGGCATAAATTTTTCTTCGGACAGGTATTCAAGGTAGATTTCCCGCTTCCACTTTGAATACAGCCTACGGGCTGCGTCAATGGACGCATGACGAATAACAATCCTACAAAAAGCATTTTGCGTGTATTGAATATGCTCTTGATATTCTTCAAATTCGGTCATGGAAAATCCCCCTTTCTGAATAATGTGAGGGGCGGGCGGGGCTGTCAACGGCGGCGCAGTATGTGCGCCGTTCATCTTGACCGTTGACTGGCTCGGCTGGCTTTGCTACTCGAGTCCATACCCCGCATTGGGATATCTGCGGTAATACTGTTTGTACCACATGGCATAGGATTTACCGGGATTCCTGTCAGAATGCTTCCTGTTCAAAAGCGCGTCCGCCATCCTTCAATATCTCCCTTATAAGAAACTGCCTCAAATATGTCACCATTTGGCAAAGTAATTTTACACCCCTCAATTAGGGCACCTCCGTATTGAGGAATGCTTGGCGGAACATCACATATCTCATGAAAAAGTTCACCGAATTTAACTTGACTTTTATTAGAAACATAACGATATTCCCAGCCTTCAACAAGGTATGTACCTGGCACTCTTCTCTCCTTACGAATTGGATGTCCATATAGTCCGGTTATCAAAAACATTATTCTATATTCGCTTCTATGCGGTCAACTCTAATCTGTCGGAATACCTTGACAAAATATACCATCTCCGCCACTGCCGTGATAAACCACGAGAATACATACAGCAGATACAGCGATTCGATGGTTCCGAAATGGGCAAATACCGTGTAGATCCAGATAATACGGAAGACACAGGAGCCCAGGATGACCATAATGGTAGGAAGTATGGTCTTGCCCAGCCCTCTGGAAGCCGCAATGGTATTATCCATAAATGCGGACACGGAATAGGACAGCGCCATCACAGACAAGCGCCTGATCCCCGCATCTACCACAGCCCTCTCATCTGTGAACAGTGCCAGAAAGGGATAACGCAGCAGATAGATTCCCACTCCCAGAACCAGTCCCACCAGAAAGGAATAAAGCATACAGATCAGATAGCTTTTTCGGATGCGTTCCTTTTTCCCTGCTCCGTAATTCTGGGCGATAAAGCTGGAGCAGGCTGTATAAAAGGCCGCCATCATATCGTAGACCAGCGGGTCCGCATTGGTGGCTGCGGAATTCCCCTCCACCATCACATGGTCAAAGGAATTGACACCGGTCTGCACAAACAGATTCGCAAGTGCAAAGATGGCATACTGAAAGGCCGAAGGAATGCCGATGCGGACGATCCTCTTCAGCTTACTGGGAGAAATCCGCAGAGAGCTCAGCTGCAGACCGAAGCATTCCTTTGTACGCAGCAGAATGATCAGGATCATTACCGCCGAAAAATACTGTGCCAGAATACTGGCAAGCGCAACCCCCGCCACGTCCAGATGACAGACAATGACAAAGAACAGGTTCATCACCACATTCAGGACTCCCGCAAGGCTTAAATAATACAGGGGCCTCTTCGTGTCTCCGGCAGCGCTCAGAACAGAATTTCCGAAGTTGAATACCCCCAGCGCCGGCATTCCCAACAGATAGATCCTCAGATAAATAAGCGCATCCCCGATCAGTTCATCCTTCGTGTGCATGACTGTCAGAATAGGACGGGAAAAGGCGATCCCCAATAAGGTGATCAGCACACCTGTGAGAAAACATAGAACAGCAGCAGTATGTACAGTCTCCCTTACATCCTCCTCATTCCTGGAACCGATATAAAGTGCGGTGAGCGCATTGACACCGCTTGACAGCCCCAGAAGGATCCCTGTAAACAATGTTACAAGAATGCTGGTGGATCCTACGGCTCCCAGAGCGATAGGACCCGCAAACCTGCCCACAACAGCCACATCGGACATATTAAATACAACCTGTAATACATTGGAAAACATCAGAGGCACGCTGAAAAGAAATATCTTTTTCCAGAGGGATCCCTCACACAGATCCATTTCGTATGACTTTACTTTTGTTTTCATCCTGCATAATACTCCTTTATCTCAAACCTCTGTTTCACACTTGCCATTATATCTTTGGAATCTGTACATGACAAGTATTTTCTCGTATCATCCACATATCCCGACAGCCGCGGCGATACTCTCTGCACTCACAGACACAGAGATATGGATACCTGTCAGATAATGGACTGAAACAAATAGTGATTTCCCTGAAGATATATGATGTTTCACGTCATACCTGAGAGAAACCATCAGCATCCGTGATACCAGCGTGAAAAAAGAAATGAAGGAGAACTTTTACCATGGCATATTATTAGGGCTCTTTGGAAGCATGGCCGGATGGAAAGTCAGATCCAACGCGGAAGCAGGTGAGGGCTACAGCGACATCAGCGTGGAAATTGAGGACAAGGAGATCGGAATCATCATCGAATTAAAATACGCCGAAAATGCTGCATTTACTGACAGCTGTCAGGAAGCCCTGAAACAGATCAGGGACAAAAAATACGAAGCATCATTGACAGATGACGGAATGAAGACCATCTACAAATACGGCATTGCATGCTACAAAAAACGCTGCAGGGTGGTTTCGGAATCGTGACGGCCAGAATGCCATGCCGACATGATCGTCAGGATGATTTCGTCTTGACAATCATTTCCATTCCAGGCTTTTCGACCGTCATCTGTCAGCCGAAATCTGTGCAAACAGAACCGGCGTAATATCCGGATATGTGAGATTTCCCGGCAGTTCATCAAAAGTCCTGACCTCAGCCATCTCACTGTCAGGAATGTCTTCCAATCTGCGGATATCTGCGACAAAGGCCATTCCTCCCGCCGTTTCCTCCCCCACACAATAATCACACACCGGTTTTATATCAAATTCCATGGCTCCCGCTTCCTCATACAATTCCCGCTCTGCGGCTTCCAGAGGCATTTCCCCCGGCTCGATATGCCCTCCCTGAGTCTCCCATGTAGTGCGGTCGTTATGCCTGCTGCGCAGAATTTTTCCCTGATATTTTGAAAGCACTACCACGAATTTGTATTGCTGTAATTCATTTACTTTAAATATTTT
>JAIEKC010000409.1:0-6607 GCA_029064505.1 Acetatifactor sp. | reverse complement strand
GCTGACCGGAAACGGTTCCATGCCTCCGGTGATGCACCGTTCTCCGGTATGGGATATATTTTATTCTCCGGATGGGGCAGTCCGGCAGGATAAATCTCCTGACAGATCTTACGGTTCAGCAGTCCCCCGTGATGACCGATTGTGAGAGAGCCCGCATGAAGCATCACTGCCACGGCTCCCTTTCTGATCTTCCAGGCATTGGCGGTCTGACCGTCATAAATCTCCGCTACCCTCTGCACTTCCAGAAAGTGATTGCCGCCTCCGATGGTACCGATCTGATCATCGTAGGTCAGCTGATCATAGCTTCCGATGAAATCTTCCAGACCTTCCGTATGATCCGCTTTCAGACTCCCCCGGAACACGGTACGGTTCAACCATCTCTCCTGAGTCTCAGGCTGATAATATTCCCACAGACCGCTCCCTTTACTGTCCCGATTGGTTTCCAACAGCCCCTCCAGACCATAGCGGAACAATGCCTCCCTCTGCCTTCCCGTCATAGGGATCTGCCTGCCGCCCTCGAAGAAGATGTGGCGGATCTTCTTTGTCAGCTCGGGAAGCTTCTCCCGAATCTGTTCCTCCGACAGATCCGTGGTATAAAACCGCATACCGCAGTTAATATCATTTCCCATTGCCTGGGGAACCGCAAAGCCTCTCGTCATCATCACCGTTCCAATGGGAATACCTGCGCCCTTATGAAAGTCCGGTGTCAGAATGATCTTCTCGATCCGCGGCTCACTTTCCGGAAAAAAAAACGGCGCCGCTGTCAGCCTCTCCAGTGTCTCCTCCAACGCCGTCATCTGATACAGTTCCGCCATTGCTTTTTTATCCGGTACGGAACCCTCAGGCAAATAGCAGGATATCACACTTTTTCTGTCCTTGTATTCAATTTTATGTATCATAATACTCCTTTAAAATATAGTTTTCTTCACACATCAAAACGCATTCTTGCTGCGTTTGCGTACATTCATGTAATAATTACGTGTCTGTCTGAACCGCCGCGAACAAGACAACCTTTCCAGCATCCGGATCATATGAATTGTCAAATCTGGTGCGCCCAGTCAATTCCCGGATAAAATCCACCCGTCCAAATGAAATACTCCACAGCTTTTATGCCTGCTTCAATGTCCTGAATGGAAAGATATTTTTCAGCCGGGGATTGACCTCCTGCTTCCCGCTTATATTTATCATATTCCATACTAACAAACTACCCACATTTTAATCCGGTTTGTGTCATCCTCCAGATTGATCCGGCATAAATATGGCCTGCTTATGCCATTTCACTGACAGAGCAATTCCTTCAACCTGTTAAAAGATTTCTTTTCCGGACCATAAAAACAGCATCTCGATAACACCTGACCCAAAACAATAAAACCGGAAGGCACCAAAATGAAAGCAGTTTGTTCTGCACCACCTGTAAAAACAGCAAGAATCCCACAGAGAAAAAGAAAACAGGCCATACCATACCAAATAATCAGAAATATTTGCATAAACACAGGCATGTGGAATGTGATATCAATGACGGTTCCTTCTTCCTTTTCCGTTATATTACCGATTAATACTGGCAAAAAGGAATTTCTATAATTTATCTTTGGAACAATCCTAAAATCAAAAGGCTGAACCAGTCCCACAAACTCAGCGTTTGTTGAGAGCACAGCTTTTCTGGAATCCGTTACTGATTTCAGTATAATATAGATATCTTCAGGCGTTTTTTCTGAAATGATCCGTTTCGCTGAATGTGGCAACAGATGTATCATTTAAGTCCTCCGAGTAAAAGTAGTTCTTTCACACTGCGGGCATCCATATCCACGTTGATGCTTTTCCGCAGTTGGGGATATTCAATACGGTCAATCTTCAAGTTCGGAAGAATCCGCTGTAACAGTTTCCGGCACAACTCCGGATTCTGCATATCCCTTCCAAACAGAAAATCGTTGGATATGCTTAGGTTCTCCGAATTTTCTGCTTTATTTCCACGTTTCCCATTTATCTACCTGCTTTCTTTCAAATAGATCTTTGACGGAAAAACTCTGTACATTCCAAAAGTCATGTTATCTATTCCTAATTATATACAGCCTCCCGGCAAATTACAATAATCTGAAAACCTGTCTCTCAGCATTTTTCCTTCTTAATCTTTCAGGATTACCAGTTTATTCTGGCAGCACTCTACTTCAGACTTACACACAATCTCAAATCCCCACTGTTCTATCCAGTTCCCTGTAAGTTAACCTGCGGCACATTTCTTCTGCTCGTTGTCGTGAATGAATATACCTTCATCCTCCGGTAGCCAGAGTGTAATCCAAACCCATATCCTCTGCCTCACAACAGCCGTTTAAGTGAAATTTTTCCGTGACCCGGAACACCCTTGGCAACATGGCATTCTTTCCGAATCTACAGGTTTGGGTAAGAGCCCGGCTTTTCAGGCCATTCATGATGTCTTAGACTTTCCGGAACAAGGGAAATACAACCTTTTTCTCTGAGCCTGCGTAATACCAGCCCTACCGTATGATCCACAAATAAATGATATTCTTCTCTTGATATGGTAATCGGATTCACGATATTCCCATCCACGTCAGGTATCTGACCCATGATCCGAATCTTTCGCACAATGCAGCCATGGGGCAGATAATCAATATAATCCGGAAATTCTTTCAGAGGTATGATTTCAATGTGTCACCCAGGTAGCCATGTATATCACCTTTCCGTCTTTGTAAAACTCTAATCTTTATCTACTACTATTACCTCTATCCCTTTTTCTCTATATAGATCCAGTTCCTCATCCAGTACATCCCAATCTGTAATCAGCATTTTTAATCTTTCAGCCGGACTAATCCTTACAATAGAAGCATCACTGCCGTTATCTTATTCAGACCACAGCATGCTCAGGCAATATTTTCATACATAATCTGACTAACTCTAAGTCGCACTCGCAAAATACCAATGTCTTCCATCAAGTCCCATACATTATTCTGTCCATCTCATCCCCGTATTTTTTCCACAGCGCAGAAAATGCCGGCCGGTTTCCCTCCCAGGCAAACCGGCTGAGAAGCTCGCAGTAATGTGAAAACTCCCACCCGCCTTTCGAACGGTATTGGGACAGTTTCCGGATCACAGTATCCACAAATGGCTTTTCGTCAGGGAACCGGCGTATCAGCTCCCGCATATACCATGCCCTTGTGCCCTCACACTGGGTATCATAGGAAAGATCATGGGTACACCCCCACAATACGATCTCACGATACTTTTCCACATCTTCCATTTGGTCCAACTCCAGAATGCACCGGCCAAGACCGCGCATCATGGCTTCCCTGAATCTTTTTTTAGTCATCCGGAATTCTCCTGTTTCCTGAAAACCTTATCGTACTCCCTTCCCTCTCCGCTTATAACTATGCTTCCCTGAATTGGATCGGCCGCAGGTTATTCCTGTTTCTTTTCCATATATCAAACATGCCTTACTGTTCTTCCCCTCCTGCTCCGGTACAACGATGTATACATCCCTTTTAAAGCATCTTCCATTACAGCATTCAGTGCCATGTATATCTGATATGACCGCAAATTTCATGACCGTTCTCCCTCGCCCCTACTTATGATACGGAGTGCCATTGTTAATACAGAACGCCCTGTAGATCTGCTCTGTCAGGATCACCCTCATAAGCTGATGTGGAAAGGTCATATCCGAAAAACTGAGCGCCAGGTCGGAGCGCTTCCGCACAGATTCGTGCAGCCCCAGGGAACCTCCGATCACAAAGGCTATATGGCTGGTACCGTTTACGGCAAGCTTTTCCATCCATCCTGCGAAATCTTCCGAGGAAAACTTTTTCCCGCCGATCTCCAGGGTACAGACAAAGGCGTCATCCCGGAGCTTCTCCAGAATGCGCCCTGCCTCTTTCCCCTTGATCTGTTCCACCGCCGCGGCGCCTGCTCCCTCCGGGGTCTTCTCATCCGCCACCTCCACGATCTCCAGCTTACAATACCGAGAAAGCCGTTTCGCATATTCCGCAACGGCTTCCCTGTAAAATCCTTCCTTCACTTTTCCCACACATACAACCGTAATTCTCATTTTTCACCTGACCTTACGAAACCTATTACACTCACGGCCGGATCTCAGTCATTAACATACGATACATTTTACCTTTACAGATTGAAACTCAGCCATTACCGGAACACAGAACCATCACCCGACAGCGTCGCTGTTCAGGAAAAATACAGGTTCCCTCAATCCCAACAGCCGCAGTCCGCCACCATCAAAGCATTGCGTTTTATTGCCCAATAAGTAGTGTCACCTGCGTAATATCCCCCAAGTTCAATTACTTTTGCGTTCTCAAACCAGTCCAGATATTTTTTCCGGGAAGAGACTGGAACTCTATTTTGGTCTGCAAAAAAATTGATTTCTCCGACAAGATAATCCCACTCCCGGCTGATCAGCCGCAATTCTTTGAATATTGCATAATTCCCGTACAAATCTATTCCCTGTTCCAGACATTGCTTTCTCTCCGCCTGCGGTATATCCCAAAATCGGGGACTCCATTCCTCGAAATAAGCCATAATGGACAAAACTACCCCTGCATATACATCCTCAATATGATGCAGTATGACATAATCCTCAGGAAACTCAAAAACGTGCAGCTGGATACCGATGGGATCAGACCGGCGCCACCAGTCTTCATGCTGTTCCTTTACATTCGGCCATTCCAGCTTCTCCGCAAAGCAGGAAAAAACTTCATAATTCTGTATCACGCTCTTCAATTGCCGCAAAGGCTGATCCATAAAATCCAGTGACATAAAATGAGCTCCCTGTCCTACCACATTCCTGTAATTACCGCTGCATCTCTTTCCTGGCGCTCTAACGCCTGCAGATATCAGATGCCCGGGAGACAGGGTTCTTCTGTAAATCACTCTTTCCCTTCGAACACCATGCCATATACCTGATCGTCAATAAACTGCTCCAGAAAATCCTGATCCAGATTCACAAACTGGTGGTTCAATTTCTCACGGAGATACGCGATGCGGTTAAAATAGCGCACTTCCTCGGAGTCATCGTCAATACCGATCTCCCTGTCTATCTCCTGTCCGTCGAAGTTCTGCCTGCACCATTCCAGCATGGTGCTGCGCAGGGAATTCTCCGATGCCGCCTTTCCCGCAAATATCCTGGCGTTCTTCATGGAAACCACACCGGCTACCACAAACAGGACAAAAATGGCGCCCATGACTCCGTAAAACAGATAAGGATTTCCCAGATTTAGGGGAAGGATGCCCATAATACCCAGCACCACCACAGCCAGTCCCAAGACCCCCACAAACAGCAGCACCCACGCGGAAGACCGGTTTTCATCGGCGCGCTGAGAACTGTCCTGGTACAGGGAACTGCTTCCGAATGCTTTACGGGCAGCGGCAGCCTCTCTCAACTGTTCCTCCGCCTCTCCGTCGATCCCCTCTTCGGCGTTTCTGCGGGCACTCTCCGCCCTGTTGTTCTCCTGCACCATAAAGACCTGCATTACGCCCATTGCCTTTTGTTTGCTCCTCCGGTCTACCAGAAGCTCACAGAGACCGTCACTTTCATCACGTCTCAGCTCCACTCCCAGAATCTGATTGCTTTTCAGAAAAGCCTCCAGCGCTCTCATCTGATCCTCGTCACCAAAGGTCAGATTCACCCGCTCTTCCACCTGCTCTTCCTCCACCAACTCGCAGCCGCAGTCGGCGCAGACCGTGAATCCTTCCCGATACTCGCTCTTACACTTCGGACACCATGGCATACAATTACCTTCTTTCTCCAGACGAGCACTTCCCGATTTGTACCTTTCCCGCTACTGCCCACTCTGTCAACAGTAACTCATTCCCCATCTTTCCGTCCGTTTTCTGCCAGCTGTACATCAGTCTTCCGAAAGTACTCCCAAACAAACCTCCCTAACGACGCCCCATCGTCAGCATACTTTGAAACTTATTACAACAAAACGGATCCTTGCATAATCTTTGTGGCAGGCATAGAACTCCACTGCATTTCATTTTATGGCAAGACACGTTTAAAAGTTCTTAATACCATTTACCAAAGACTAGCCGGGGAGCTTCCCCGTTACGCCCGGGCGCTCAGATATTCGTCGATTCCCTTTGCAGCCGCTTTCCCCGCTCCCATTGCGAGGATCACCGTAGCCGCACCGGTAACGGCGTCACCGCCTGCATAGACTCCCTCTTTGGTGGTCTGTCCGTTCTCTTCCTCCGCGACAATGCATTTCCACTTATTGGTCTCCAATCCTTCCGTGGTGGAAGAGATCAGAGGATTGGGAGAAGTACCCAGGGACATGATGACCGTATCCAGTTCCATCACGAACTCAGAACCGGGAATCTCCACCGGACGGCGTCTGCCGGAGGCATCCGGTTCTCCAAGCTCCATACGGATACACTTCATGCCGGTCACCCAGCCCTTCTCGTCCGCAAGAATTTCCACGGGATTGGTCAACAGGTCAAAGATAATGCCTTCTTCTCTGGCGTGATGAACCTCTTCCACCCTGGCGGGCAGCTCCTCTTCGCTCCTGCGGTACACGATATGAACCTCCGCGCCCAAGCGAAGAGCGGTTCTCGCCGCGTCCATGGCAACATTACCGCCTCCTACCACAGC
>JAIEKC010000408.1:0-1833 GCA_029064505.1 Acetatifactor sp. | reverse complement strand
TCGCGTGGGCTCGGCTATGTGTATAAGATCCAGGGCAGGGGCAGGTGATCCAGATTGAAAATGCCTATGACGGAAACTGCATGCGTACCAATGTGGGCGCAAAACAGGGGGAGGATGACTGGAGATATCTGTGGACGGGCCATTCCTGGAAGCCATATACTTTTTGGCTCGACCATGGGGAATTGCGGGAGGTTCCCGCCAGGGAGGTGACAAGGGAGGAGGTGGAGCGGATCGCTCCGCTTCCGGATTCCTTTGATGAAGCGGCGGTGGGGAGCATACAGCAGTTTATCCTGCGGGAGAATGGCGAGCTGAATATCAATATGGCAGTGGAACACGGTGAGTCGGAGGGAGAAAGGAATATCGATTTTTCTTACATCACCTACAGGCTGAATAAGGACGGCCAGTGGGAGTATGTAGAGGAGCAGATGGGTTATTATGAGATACAGTTCAGCGGTGGAAGCCGCTGGAGCTTCCTTGAGGAGCTGTATGCAGATTAACTCTGCAGCAGAGTTCTCGCAATGATTTTCGGGTGACGGTCTGCTGCAGACCGGGATCGGGGAATTGTCGCCCTGAAATGCAATTTTGACTTCTTGATGCCGTATGACCGAACTGTTGCGGGGCAAACAGGTTGATTTTGAGCTTTGTATTGAAACCGTGGCTTAAATCTGTTACAATAAAACTTAGATTTTTTGAATTCAGTGGAAAGGTATGGAATACTAAGTGAAAGTTGTTGATAAAATATTTGGTACACACAGCCAGAGGGAGCTGAAGCGGATTTATCCGCTGGTGGATAAGATTGAGGAACTGCGTCCCGTCATGCAGGCTCTGTCCGACGAAGAGCTCAGAGGCAAGACGGAGGAGTTTAAGAAGCGTCTGGGAGAGGGCGAAACGCCGGACGATCTGCTTCCGGAGGCTTTCGCGGCGGTGCGTGAGGCGGCCAGGAGAGTTCTGAATATGGAGCATTACCGTGTACAGCTCATCGGCGGAATCATTCTGCACCAGGGCCGTATCGCGGAGATGAGAACCGGTGAAGGTAAAACGCTGGTATCCACCGCTCCCGCTTATCTGAATGCTCTGGAGGGGAAAGGAGTACACATCGTCACTGTCAACGATTATCTGGCGAAGCGTGACGCGGAGTGGATGGGACAGGTGCATGAGTTCTTGGGTCTTTCCGTGGGAGTGGTGTTGAACAGCATGACCAGTGAAGAGCGTCAGAAGGCTTACAATTGTGATATCACCTATGTCACAAACAATGAGCTGGGTTTTGACTATCTTCGTGATAACATGGTCATCTACAAGGAGCAGCTCGTTTTAAGGGATCTTCATTTCTGTATCATTGACGAGGTGGACTCGGTGCTCATTGACGAGGCCAGAACGCCCCTGATCATCTCCGGCCAGAGCGGCAAATCCACGGCTCTTTATGAAATGTGCGATCTGCTGGCGCGGAGGATGCAGAGAGGCGCGGATGTACAGAATCTGACCAAGATGGATGCCATCATGGGCGTGGTGCAGGAAGAGACAGGCGACTTTATCGTAAATGAGAAGGACAAGGTCATCAATCTGACCGAGGACGGTGTGAAAAAGGTGGAGCAGTTCTTCCACATTGACAACTATGCCGATCCCGAAAATCTGGAGATACAGCATAATATCATACTGGCGCTGAGAGCGCACAATCTCATGTTCCGCGATCAGGATTATGTGGTAAAGGATGATCAGGTACTGATCGTAGACGAGTTTACCGGACGTATCATGCCGGGACGCCGCTATTCCGACGGTCTGCATCAGGCTATCGAGGCCAAGGAGCATGTGAAGGTAAAGCGTGAGAGCAAGACC
>JAIEKC010000407.1:0-2396 GCA_029064505.1 Acetatifactor sp. | reverse complement strand
AGATCAGATCATGGCTTTGAGACAGGGGACGAAGCTTCAGCTGTTGGCTCCGGTGGTCCGGGGGCGGAAGGGACAGAATGAGAAGGTGCTGGACCGTGCAAAGAAAAGTGGTTACGTCCGTGTGAGGATCGACGGCAGCCTGTATGAACTGACAGAAGAAATATCACTGGATAAGAACATCAAACATAACATAGAGATCGTGGTGGATCGTCTGGTGGTGAAGGAAGGCATTGAGCGCCGTCTGGCGGATTCCATTGAGAATGTTCTGGCACTGGCGGACGGCCTTCTGCTGGTGGATGTGATCGACGGAGAGCCGCTTACTTTCAGCCAGAGCTTTTCCTGCCCGGATTGCGGAATTGGGATCAGTGAGATAGAGCCCAGAAGTTTCTCTTTTAATAATCCTTTCGGAGCCTGCCCGGAGTGCGTCGGCCTGGGCTATAAGATGGAATTTGATGATGACCTTATGATACCGGATAAGCGCCTGAGCATAAATCAGGGGGCTGTGGCTGTGACCGGATGGCAGTCCTGCACGGATAAATCCAGTTTTACCAATGCTGTTTTGCGGGCATTATGTAAGGAGTATCAATTTGATCTGGACACGCCCTTTGAGGAATATCCTGAAAAGATAAAAAAGGTTCTGCTCTATGGTACCGACGGGAAAGAGGTGGAGGTACATTATCAGGGACAGCGGGGAAGGGGAGTCTACCCGGTGGCCTTTGAAGGTCTGATCAAAAATGTGGAGAGGAAATATAAGGAGACTTTCTCCGAAACTATGAAGCAGGAGTACGAGAGCTTTATGCGTATCACTCCCTGTAAGCAGTGTAAGGGCATGCGTCTGAAAAAGGAATCTCTGGCGGTTACAGTGTGTGACAGGAACATTTATGAAGTCACTTCTTTTTCCATACGTGATCTGTACGAATTTCTGGGAAATATGGAACTGACCAGACAACAGCAGCTCATCGGCAAACAGATATTAAAGGAAATCCGTGCCAGGGTGGGATTCCTGGTAGATGTGGGATTGGACTATCTGTCATTGTCCAGAGCTACCGGTACGTTGTCCGGGGGAGAGAGTCAGAGGATCCGCCTGGCTACACAGATCGGTTCCGGGCTGGTGGGAGTCTGCTATATTTTGGACGAGCCGAGCATCGGCCTTCATCAGCGGGATAATGACAAGCTGCTGAATACTTTGAAAAATCTGCGCGACCTTGGGAACACGCTGATCGTGGTGGAGCATGATGAAGATACCATGCGGGCAGCCGATTATGTGGTGGATATCGGCCCGGGCGCGGGTTCTCACGGCGGTGAAGTGATTGCCTGCGGCACGGCGGAAGAAATCATGGAGAATCCGAAGTCCGTCACGGGAAAATATCTCAGCGGCGAATTACAGATCCCCATACCTGAAAAGCGCAGAAAACCGACAGGATGGCTGAAGGTAGTGGGAGCACAGGAGAATAACTTAAAGAATATCAATGTGGAATTTCCGTTGGGGGTCATGACATGTGTGACCGGTGTGTCCGGCTCCGGCAAAAGCTCACTGGTGAATGAGATCCTGTACAAGCATCTGGCAAGGGATCTCAACCGCGCCAGATGCATTCCGGGAAAACATAAGGGTATTGAGGGCATAGACCAGTTGGATAAGGTCATCAGTATAGACCAGTCTCCCATAGGGAGAACTCCCCGCTCTAACCCGGCCACCTATACGGGTGTATTTGATCAGATCCGCGATCTGTTCGCGTCCACAGCCGATGCCAAGGCCAAGGGTTACACTAAGGGACGTTTCAGCTTTAATGTAAAGGGGGGACGGTGTGAGGCCTGCGGAGGGGACGGCATTATCAAGATCGAGATGCATTTCCTGCCGGATGTGTATGTGCCCTGCGAGGTATGTGGCGGTAAGAGATATAACCGTGAGACTCTGGATGTGAAATACAAAGGGAAGAATATTTTTGACGTACTGGATATGACGGTGGAGGAGGCGGTGCCCTTTTTTGAAAATCTGCCTTCTATCCGCAATAAGATCCAGACCCTGTATGATGTGGGGTTATCTTATCTGAAGCTGGGACATCCCTCCACGACTCTTTCCGGTGGCGAGGCGCAGAGGATCAAGCTGGCCACGGAACTGTCCAAGCGCAGCACGGGTAAGACCATCTATATTCTGGATGAGCCTACTACAGGACTGCACTTTGCGGATGTGCACAAGCTGGTGGAGATTCTTCACAGACTGGCGGACGGCGGCAATACGGTGGTGGTCATCGAGCATAATCTGGATGTGATCAAGACGGCGGATTATATCCTGGATATCGGACCCGAGGGAGGAGACCGGGGAGGCACTGTCATTGCAAAGGGAACGCCGGAGCAGATAGCGGATAATGAAAAGTCGTATACGGGCATGTATATTG
>JAIEKC010000406.1:0-2425 GCA_029064505.1 Acetatifactor sp. | reverse complement strand
AGGGCGGCATAAAGCTGCAGTCGCGGAAAGGTACGGTGCTCAGTATGCAGACTTTGTGGGAATATGAGCTGCCTGCAGAAGGACAGATTTCGGACTTTCTTTCCTGAAAAACGGCAGCGCTTATTATGATATCTGTAGGGAGTCCGTTGTTGTGGGTGATTTTAACAAAACATTAAAACAGATTTCTTATTCGGACGGCGTGATATTACAGAATTACCGCACTGACGGTGAAGTGGTGGGAAGAATAAAAGTATCCGAAGACTGTATATATACCGTTATCTGGGGAAATTCAAAGAAGAGGGTGCGGCTGGTTAAAGTCTTAATATAAAGTTTATTGCGGAATGCACATTGAGAAAAGATGTCACAAAGTCACTTATGCGCAAAGAGCAGCGCAGGAATGGAGATTTTTATGGAAAATAATATGGAAAGCAATAAAGAGACAAAAGCTTCGTTTTCGACAGGCGTTCAGCTTTTATTTGTTATTTTGGGATCGGTCGGAATGTTCCTGCTGAGCAGGTTCGGCATAATGCGGTCAAGGGAATATGTGATTATGCAGTTTACGTATCCGATGCTTCTGGTACTGACAGGCTGCCGCCTGCGGTGGAAATGGATTCTGACGGGAGGCGCTGTTTTTACGATACTGTCCATTTGTATCAGCACGACTTTGTTTCCGCCTGTGGCTCCGTGTTCTATATTGGTGAGCCGGATGTTGATACTGCTGAGAGGTCTGGTGACAGCCCTGATCGTGAAATGCTTTCAGCAGAAATCCAGGGGAAGTCAGTGGGCAGTCATCCTGGCAGTGGTTTTGAGCAGTATTGTGGCGACATTACTCTATTTTGCCGCGGCGAGATACGATCTGATGGACAGAATGAGCAATTTCAGCGACAGAGACGCCATGCTTGCCGAAACACTGCAATATGCCGTTCCCGGTTTTGTGATGAGCGGTATTGTATTTATGCTGGGCGGCCTTGCCGCTGTGGGAATCGACAGGATGACGGGTAAGAGGAAGGAATGAAACCGGGATCGTGAGAACATGGACCGAACAACTCAGGCTTGTCGACACGGTATGTCGCCAAGCTTTTTTTGTTCGACCTGATTGCATATCGCGTATTGCTGCATTATGGAAGATTTGGTTGGGCAAAAAGCAACATCTTTATTTCGCTGAAAGAGAATAGTCTTCGGAAATATTATCCTCATATATCCAGTTGATCTGATACTCAATTCCTGAAAGCTCACCCAAATGATTAATATAGTTTTCAATTAAGACTTTCGCTCTGTCCTGTGCGCGCATTAACATAGTTTCGTCATTTGCAAATAATTGCTCTATCTGCGCATCTGCAGCAGCAATTGCTGCTGTCTGGTTTTCTGCTGTAATGGGATTCTTGTTTATACCGTCATCCGATGAGACATAACTGTTCTCAATGATGGTATAATCAGACAGATAAAGCAGTTTGGCTCTGGGGATCGTTATACTAATATGTTCTCCATTAATCTCCATTGTGACTTTGGACAGGTTAATTCCAAATTTTGCGCTTCCACTGTATTCAATCCAAAAAGTTCGTTCTTTTTCCCCTATATGAAGAAGCCCTTTTCATCTTCACTGATTTCAACACCTATATCATTGAAATCAATTCCTGCTTTAATCGTTCCTTCATATGCAACATAGTATCTTATTGTTGTTCCGTCTTCCTCATAAGCTTTTGCAATAGAATTATAAATATATTCAGCTGTTGAAAGTTCATTTATTTGTGCTGAAAATTTTATGCTGCCATTACTGATACCTCCACATAAGTTTATCAGTAAAACGAGAAAAACAGTGACTGATACAATTGAAGTATTCTTTTTGGATTCGCGAAAAAAGCATCTCCTTCTACGAAGGAGGTGTTTTTGTATTGCGGTTTTCAGTTATCAAAAAAGTCGTTGACTGCACGTAACGTGCAATTTTAAGGTAGAAGTGATAGGGAATGAGTGATATGATTTTACGGGAAATATGTAATACACTGGGCGTATCCAGACGAGCCGTTCAAGGATATGAGATGGCAGGAATTTATTTGGCGAGAGCCAAACACCGAGGAAACACGCAGTGTTTTCGAGGTTGGTTCTGAATAGTTACATTAAAATAGAAAGGTAACATAAGTCAAGCTTGTTGCGTATCATTTGAAAAAATTACAAACTATTTCCGGGTGATCTGCGGAAGTAAAAGGTGTATTGAAGCAAAATAAATCTTTGTTTTCAATACACCTTTGGTATTTTAAGGAAACATGCGGTTTTGATAAGTCTCGGACAAACATTTACTTTTTTAAATATATCTGGTATAATGCAAGCGTTGCGATTTATACTGTTTAACGAATTCACTTGCCGTGAAACCAGACTGCATAACGCCGACCGGTTGCATCGCATGATCACATTAGGCAGTATCCAGCGT
>JAIEKC010000405.1:0-6179 GCA_029064505.1 Acetatifactor sp. | reverse complement strand
ATATAGCGATTCTCACCCGTCTGGCGCTGTGGGTTTTTGTGATCCACAATAGGGTACTCCGTGATCTGCACATCCACGATCTCGGAAAGCTGATCGATCAGAAGATCCCTTCTGTCCCTCAATTCATTTGCAGCCACTCCGGTAAGCTCGATGGTATTGATCTGCTTATTCAAGGTAGCGATCTGCCCGGCGATGGAATTGATCTCATCCACCTTGATCTTGATCTCCGCGTTGATATCCTTCTGTACGTTCTCCAGATTGCCGGCAAGACCGTTGAAGTATTCCACCAGTGCTCCCGCATAACCCACGAACTGCGTCTTTGTGGTGGCATCATTGGGATTATCCTTCAGAGCCTGCAGCCCATTGGTCATCAACTGGTCAAACACCGTCTTGAATCCGGCATTCTTTCCATTGTCGTCAAAGTAGGTCTCGATCTGCTTCATGTAGTATTCTTTCATACCATACTCGCCCACTTTGGCATTGTTGTTCCAATATTTGGTATCATAGAATCCGTCTCTGATACGTTCAATGGACAGAGTCTCCACACCGGCGCCGGCACATCCGTAAGTCTGGAACACCCGGAGCGCGCTTGCCGCCGCCTGATTTACTTCCTGTCTGCTGTAACCCTTTGTCTGTACATTTGCAATATTATTACTGGTGGTATTTAATGCGGCATTGCTCGCCAGCAAACCTGTATATGCAATATTTAATCCAAAAAATTGTGAAGGCATCTTTTCCTCCTGTTCCGGCCCAAACGTTTCCGTTCCAGGACCGTTCCTCACTTCTGCCGGATCGCCGCAAACCGCGATCCGCTCTATCTCAAAACTGTTTTATTCTTCACGTTCCCAATGTATTGATAATGTGTTCCAGCATCTCACTGATCACATTGATGTAACGGCTGGATGCATTGTAGGCGTTCTGGAACTTTATCATGTTGGAAAGTTCTTCGTCTGATGACACTCCCACCACCTGTTGGCGGGAACTTTCAATGGATTCCACAGCGCTCTGCTGATTCTCAAAAATGCCTCTGTATATGAAGCCGTTGCCGCCCACCTGATTTACCAGATCCGTGTAATACTCGATAAAATTAGTCCTCTTTGTCACATTGGGATTCAGTGTATATCCTTTTTCCTGAAAGGCATCCTTGAGCTTCTCTCCGATATTCTGATCCTCAGAGCCCTCAGGCTTACGGAATCCCAATCGGGCAGGCTCCTGCATCAGCAGCGGATTGACCTCCAGATTTTTCGCGGTATACAGAGTATCCGGCTCCATGCCGTCCTCCTTATTAAGGACAAAATATTCTTTGCCGTCAGCTCCCTTGACCCTGGTATAACCCTCTGTGGTGATCTTGGTGAACATCTGGAAGGGTTTGCCTTCGCTGTCCCGCAGATAACCGTCCGGCTCCACCTCGCAGTATTGTACATTTTCCAATGTAATCTGTCTTCCGCTTCCATCATCGGCTTCGATGATAAGGTCACCGGTCTTGACGCCCGCTTCCTCCGCAAGGATATCATTGATCTTGGTGATCACATTATGAACCATCTGATCAAATTCGCCCTGAATGTTCATCAGAACGGAATTGGAAACACATGTATCATAGTATTTGCGCCCATACTCCTTGGGATTCCGCATATACTCCTCTTTTGTGATCCCCAGCACATCCAGCTTTTTCTGTGTGCAGACACTGGTGTCCAGGTCAGAATAATCCGCCCTGTGATCCCCTCTCGCATAGAGCATCGCCCGAAGTCCGCCTATGTCCGTATCCAGATCCGAAGAAATCTGGCGGCTCAGATCAAACACCTCTGCCCCGTCAATATCATAAGCCTTCGTACCGTCTTCCCTGGTATAATACTTTGCATTCGTAGGCCAGAAAGGTGTGTAGAATCCTGTCGTCTCGTCAACGTCCAGACCGATCTCGTAACACTTGCCGCCTTTCACAAAGTCCATACCCTCGATCTTAACCGACACGCTGCCGTACATGTCATATTCATAAGACATATTCACCAGCTGTGAAAGCTCATCCAGTATCCAGTTTCTGGCATCCTGCAGGTCATTGGCACGTTCAATGCCGCCGGCCTCGATGGCTCTGATGCTGTCATTTAAAGCAAGCAGCTGCCGTCCATAAGCGTTGATCTTATCAACCTGCTGCTTGATCTGTGTATTCAGATTATCCTGATAAGAGGCAAGCCCGTCATAGACAGCCCCCGCTCTCTCAATGAACTCCGATGCCCTCTGCACCAGAACTCCCTGAGTGATGGAGCTCGCAGGATCCTTCGCCAGCTCTTCTATCGCCGTCCAAAAATCCTCTATCGTAGTCTGAAATGCCTCTCCATTCATTTCGCCCAGCTGGCTCTCTATTTCCTCCAATACTCCCGTGGACACTTCGTAAAACATACTGCGCCCGGATTCCTTGCGGTATGTCTGGTCCAGAAAGTAATCTCTCACATATTTTACGCGGGAATAAACGACGCCCAGACCTGTTTGCTTATTGTTAACAGCCTGAGGATTTGTCGAAAGATTCAGATAGCTCCTGGTAGACAGCTGTACCTGCTGTCTTGTATAACCGGGAGTATCCACATTAGAAAGATTATGCGCCGTGGTGTTCAGCGCATTTTGACTGGTCTGTAATCCGGATGCCCCTATATATAAGCTCCCCATTAATGGCATATCAATCACCTCAAAAATTATTGCTTTGCATCGAATCCCCTGCTGGGCACTCCCATGGTATTCCCGGCAGTGCATGCGCCCCTATTATAGTTCGCCGTCTCCGGTGCCGCTTTCATGGATTGAAGCAGAGTCATCTCAAACTCCACCATCTCCAATGCATTTGTCAGCAATTCTTTGTTTTGCTCGTTGACACGCTGCAGGCTATGAACAGCTGTCTGCAGCCGGTCATGCACTGCTGCCAGCTTTTCCTGCTCCGCAGGCTGACCGGCAAGCATGTCAATCAGATTAGTAAGTTTCAAATTGTCAACATCCCTGTTCAACACATTGGCGATATCTTTCGTAACTTCAATCCGCTTTTTTTCCAATTGATTGATACGAATTACCACATTCTGTTCATCATCCGTGATTTTTTGCAATTCCTCCAGATCGCCGCTCGCTATGATCGGCGTCTTTTTCTGGGATAAAACCAGAAGCCCCTCATATTCAGTGCTTTCCCGATCCAACACATCGATCAGGTTCTCCATTAAACTAGCCACGGGACTTCCTACCTCATTTCATCGATTTTTGTCAAAAGTTTCTCAGCAAACGCTGAAGCACTCACCTGATAAGTTCCATTGTCGATCCTGGACTTGATGGATGCCACAAGATCCTCCCTTACATCAGGAACTGCCGCCACAGCAGATTTCGCGGTCTGAAAATCCTTACCCGTTGTGCTGATCTGTAACCAGTCGGAATTACCGGATGCCGCACCGGCCTGCTGATTTCTGGCTGACTGCTTTGGCTTATATATCTGCTGTACCTGAGTATACGCTTCTATACGCATATGAGTTCCTCCTTTCTGCAAGTCTCATATTCATTGACCTTTCATGTATTATTTATCGACAGGATGAAAAAATACTTTAGAGGGATAAGGGAAATATTTTCTGACAGGTCCGCAAGGGGTAACGCGGCAACCAGCCTCACAGCCGGAAAAACGGCTCCCCGTTCAGCTTCCACATTACCTTCCGGATCATCGCATGACGGTTGGGATCATCCAGCGGATCTCCCTCGATCTCCTTTTCGGTCCGCGCATGAAAAATAATTACGGGATCCCCGTCCTTATCTGTAGAAAAAGAATTATGACCCGGTCCGTAGATTCCCTTCTCCTCCTCCGTTTTCAGTACGGGAAGGCGCTTCTTCTCCCAGCAGCGGGGATCCAGGGGATCTGCATTTTCATCCAGCGTAAGCATACCCATACAGTAATTCACACCGGTATCGCTGGCGGAATAGGTGAGATAGATCTTCCCGTTGTGTTTCAGCACCGCAGGACCCTCATTCACCCAGAAGCCCCGCCTCTCCCAGTCATAGTCGGGTGTGGTCAGAAGCGTCTGTATCGTGGCCAGCTTTGTGGGAGACTCCATGCGGGCAATGTACAGGTTGGAGATCATTTTCCCCACGCCGGTCTTCTCCGCCCACACGCAATAAGTCTGTCCCTTGTGTTCGAAAACAGTGACATCCAGGGAAAACGACCGAAATGAAAATTCATCCTCCTCCGCGCCTTGCAGCATTCCCCTTTCCTTCCAGCCGTCTTTCACAGGATCCTGTCCCAGACATTCCAGCACGTAAGGACGGATATGCCATTTGTCCTCCGCATCTCCCGCCGCGAAATATATATACCATTTCCCCTGCAGATAATGCAGTTCCGGCGCCCAGATATGGGCTCCCATGGGTCCTGTCTCATGTTTTTCCCAGATCATCACTTCCTCCGCGCGGTCCAGATCCTCCAGCACTGCCGCCCTGCGCAGGGCAATACCGTCGTAGCCGGGCAGTGTGGCTGTAAAGTAGTAATTCCCGTCCCGGTGCCTGTACACATACGGATCCGCTCTCCGGGCGATCCATATTCTATTATTCTTCTGTTCCCTCATCTGCATTCATCCTCTTTTCTTCCCGCTAATCCCGCGGCGTATTCATAATCTTCAGCATTGTCCCGATCCTTTTTCGCAGGGTATGCTTCACCCGTACCTTCTGGCAGCCGCTCCGGTACCTTCCGGCGTCCGCTCCTCACGCACCGCTAAGTATTATACCAAATATGAGAAAGGAAGACAATTGTACTTATTTTCAACTGTTCAGAATCAGGCAAATTCATATCAGTCCGGCTGAAATGCGTGATGAATTCCCGCACTTCATCACATATTTTCAGATGAATTTATTTGGCGGTCAGCCTGCTGACATATTTCATTCCGCATAAAAAGGGACGGAAGCTGCCGTCAGGCTTTTTCCGTCCCTTCTCTCTCAGGATATACCGGCCGGACCTTGCCGCCGGTATATCCCGGAAAATATAGTTGTGGTCATCCCATAATGGAAATATACTTCTTTTCTTCCACGGGCTTCTCAACATGCTTGGGCACATTCATGATCAGCACACCGTTCTCAAATCTGGCGGATATATCCTCCTGCCGGACATCCTTCCCCACATAGAAGCTTCTGCTGCAGGTGCCGTAGAATCTTTCTCTCCGGATATACTCTTTGTTGTCAGTGTCCTCCGTACTGCTCTCGTTCTTTGCGGTGATGACAAGATAGCCGTCCTTGAGCTCGGCCTGAACATCTTCCTTTTTATAACCGGGCAGGTCGATATTGATCTCGTAGTCATTCTCCGCTTCCTTGATATCCGTCTTCATGATGCTGTTGGACGGTGCGGCGTATCTCATATGATGTCTTCCCGATCCGTTGGGATCTCCAAAAAAGTCATCGAGTAAGCTTTCTCCGAAAATACTGGGCATTAACATAATTCATTCCTCCTGTTCTTATTCTATTGCGGCCCGCATCAGCCGAGGCGGTATGCCGTATTGGTTAATTGGTTTGGGAAGTTTCCTTCCTGATGATTCTGTTATAACACCTTTGTTAGCACTCGTCAATATTGAGTGCTAACAATTTATGGAATGTTTATTTTTTCTTTATATTTATAATACCCAGTTTAGAAATGATTATTCGCACATATCTTTTTCCGTTCTCAAAACGCAATAGGAATCCCTGTCAATGATCAGCTCCGCCGTTTCCTCCGCCCCGAGCGTGATCCCATTGCTCCGCAAATCATACATCCGGATTCCCGGCACCTTTAGATTGCCGTTGGTTCCCGCATCGGGGACTGCCGACAGCTCCTCCCGGCCGACAATGTGTCCTTCCTTATATAATGCCTGCGTCAGTTTAGAGCGTGCCGCGTTTAAACCGTCTTTTCTTTTGGATCCCCGGAAAAGTATTTCGCATACTTGCCGTCATCCGCATCAAAAAAGCAGACACCGACAATCCCACGGCCTGTGTGTGCTCCGATGGCACAGCCGACCACGGAGACCAAAACGGATCGGGGATGAAATGCCGTTCTGACAGCAGCTTCCGCCAGAGCCAAAGCTTCCGGGTCCTCCCCGTGACAGATGGCTATGGTCTGGTCTTCCAGATGAAACCCCTTTTCCTCCGCGTATTCTATCAGAGCATGTATGGATTTCCTGCGTCCCCGGACCGTTCTGAGAACCGACAGC
>JAIEKC010000404.1:0-2175 GCA_029064505.1 Acetatifactor sp. | reverse complement strand
GATCAAGCCCTTCTATACGGTCATTCAGGGTTCCCATGGCTGTGAGTATCAGAACGGGTACATGGATACCCTGCGCGCGTATGGTCTTCAACAGCTCAGTGCCGGATAACAGAGGCAGCATCCGGTCCAGCAGGATCAGGTCCGGCTGCTGCTCTTTACAGTAATACAGTGCTTCTTCCCCGTCAAAGCAGGAGTCTACCGTATAGCCCTCCTGTGTCAGGTAGTAGGTCAGATTATGATTGAGATCGGCATCGTCTTCCACAAGTAAAATGCGCATATGCTCCCGCCTCCCGGTCTGGTTTCAATTCAAGCTGGCATGGATGGCCATTGGCTGTCCTGTTTCTTATTATACCATTAAAATCTCTAAATGTTCTCTAAAAAGGAATATTTATTCCCGCGGGCAGTGAGTCAAAGTCCCAGAGTGTGTTTGAAAAATCATTCCCCCGGTCTGGGGGACACCTTCTGCTTTGCTGTGCCGCCAAATCAAAGATTTCGTCAGCTTTCTGAGGGGTCTTTGATTTGGCGGGAGCCTGACACCGGGGAAACACGCAGCGTTTTCGAGGTTGGTTCTGATATGCGGGAAAACAATATTTGGAACAGGATTTCGTAAATTTAGAGGATATTTAGAGAAAGAGATGATACAGTAAAGAAAACAGGATACAATTTGTGTATCTGTCATAAATCTGTGCACAACTGACAAAGATCTTTTTGCAGGATCAGGCACCGAGAGATTCCGGGAGGCAATATCAGTCAATAACCCCGCCGCAAGCAGCGGGGCATGGAATTTGATCGCCCCAAGGGGAATGAGTCTTTTAGACACCTTGGTATTGTGACCCTCATGGCATTTGCGGGGCAGTTTGCCGAAATGATACCCGCTGCAAGCGGCGGCAAAAAGTCAACTACACTGACTTGGCCCATTGCTCAATGAGCAATGTTTGCTCAATGAGCAATGTTTGCTCAATGAGCAATGTTTGCTCAATGAGCAATGTTTGTTCGCGGGAATAAATAAGGTGGAACATGATGCAGAACAGAAATATAACAGGCAGACAATATTATAAAAGGAAAATCTTCACCGGATTTCTGGCGGTTACGCTGTTTCTTGCCGGCTGTGGTGCGGATCTTCGGAACTCGGCAGGGCAGGGGAATGCTTCCGGGACAGGAAGCGCTGCGTCCCCGACCATGGGGCGATATGTGGAGGAAAAAATTTCTGCCCTGAATGAAAGCTATTGTCCGACGGATTTGTTTCCGACAGACAACGGAATCTATCTGGTCCGGGATCAGGGGATGGATGAGCGGTTGATTCCGGATAACGGGGAAATAAAGGTACAGGAACAGATCTCGGAGGCTTTTCGCCCCATCGGGGAGAACAGATTAGTACCTGACATGGCAGTGGCGGAAAATGGGGCGCGAATATTTGAAATCGTGGAAGAAGGCAGGCGGTATCGGTATTTTATGACACCGGAAGGCGAGATGCGGGAGTGGGATCATTTTGCAGATAAGGCCGTGACTTACCTGTACGGCAGAGACGGATACTTTTACGTCAGTTCCATTAACTGCGACTCTGCCTCCGGATACAGCACCGCTCTGTGTCGTGTGGATACAGAAACGGGAGAGACAGAGTACCTGTGGGATTTTCCCCAAGCGGTCACAAACCTGTCGGTGTGTGGAGATTATCTGTTTGCCGGCTATTATAACGGTCAGAATGGCGGTATTATGATCTACAGTATTTCTGACCGAAAACAGCTTGAGGAAGACCGTGTTCTGACGGATGCGCTGAGGAAATATCTGGAAGATGATGCAGGCAGCGGCAGCTTTCTCTATCTGATCATGCCTTCCCGTACAGAGGATGGTATTTACGTGTTGACGGAGGAAGGAGTGTTCCATCATGTGATATATGGAACGGTAATGGAACAGGTGATAGAAGGGTCGCTCTGCAGTATCGGCGATATTTCAAAGCAGTTTGTGGCAATGTGCATGACAGAGGATGAGACGGGAGACATGCCGGTGTTCTGGCTGGTGTATGATTCCGGGGATATCGTACGCTTTGCATATAACGCGGACATTCCTTCCGTTCCGGATACGCTGATACGTGTTTACAGTCTGCATAATGACAACAATGTGCGTCAGGCTGCGACCGGATATCAGGGGGCGCACCCGGAACTGTATGTGCAATAT
>JAIEKC010000403.1:0-3126 GCA_029064505.1 Acetatifactor sp. | reverse complement strand
CCCCAATACCATCTGTTTCTCCGTCCGGAACAGAAAGAGCAGGCAGTAAAGGCTGCCGTCCAGGCAAAATGCCCTGTAGTCCATCCAGGCCACCGGAAGTCCTTCCGCCTGGATCTCTCCTTTATCATAGAAGACATTCTGTTTCCACATTTTTTTCATATCACTGCGCACTCTGTCCATCTGCACGGAAATGCTTTCTGACGTATCCGATCCGGGCAGCAGGCTGAAGGTCATGGATACACCCGCTTCTCGATCCGTCTTGATGATCTGCGGCCTTTTCAGGTTCCGGTATATGGCGGTTCTTTCCAGATCTCCCATATCCTTCATTGTCTCCGGCAGCAGGATGGAACATTTCCCTTCAAACAGCGTCTCTCTGGCGAGCGGCAGCTTCCGGGCTCCACCCCCGCTCTCCGCCTTTACAGGCTGATCCCCTGCCTGGTCTTCCTCATATTTTGCTCTGAGCGCCAGTATCATTCTGTCCCCGTATTCTGTTCTGCCCATTATGCTGCACTGCTCCCTCCTCTGTGTCTGTATGTACACTTTTCAATATTCCCAGAAAAGCCGCTTTATTTTCTATGGTCTGCCCTGTTGGGAAATGATATCCTCCCATCATCATCCTTTCATGAATCGGCCGTAGAAACATGGCATGGCAGGTATCATGATCTATACCGCCTGTGATAAACAGGAAATATCCTGCCGTACTCTCCCCGCTTTTGATCAGCCTTGCGGTGTCCCGGATACTCTCCGGATACAGATGGCTGATCAGTCGCTGCATCTCACATATGGCCGGATAGACCTGCTTCTCCTGCAGAGGCTTTTCTAACAGATTAAGTGTAAGCAGCCTGTCCGCCTCTGGATCCCCATAGACTTCCTGGGGTTTCGCCCTGTACGGGAATTTCTCAGCAGCCGCCTCGTCCGGCAGCCTGCTCCAGCTCCGGGGAAGTTCTATATAGATCTGACCTTGCAGGCAGCAGATCAGCTGCGTGTTCTCTATTCCCTGACAGTCTGTATCTACCTGACGGTTCATTCAAGCCTCCTTCCTGCTCTAACGGCAGTTCATTTCTTCTTTTATTTTTTCAAAGGTCACAGGGACCTGACGTGTGAATATTCCGCTCCGGGTAAATTCTTCCGTCTGCAGCAGTTTTTCCATTTTATTTTTTGCCATGTTCTTTACATCCATGGAATCTAATCTGCTGATCTTATCAATTGCCGGATTCTTCCGGATTCCGCCTATTTTAACGCTTTCACTCATATAAATCTGCCTCTCTCTCTGTGCCGTGGCATAAACACGACCACTCTAATATCTGCTGACCACCGGCATACTTGCTGCCACTGCCTCCATAACCGGACTTCCCGGATCGTCCACCGGAATATTGGATAACACCTCTTCCACCATTCCATCCAGCGAATACTTTTCAATCTCCGGTCCGCCCGCAGCTCTCTTTCTCTTTTCCTTTACCGTCTTTGGCGAGGCTGTAAAATTTCCCGTAGCGCCTATAGCATCAAAGGCATTGCACATATTGATGACTGTAGGTGACAGGATGTCCCTCTTCACAAGCGTAGCTTCCTTGGGCGCGGTGATCCTGATATTCCTGCCCTTCAATTCCACCTGTCCTTCCGCCAGAAGCGATATCTGATGGCTGCATTTTATCTGGATGGAGGAAGCATCCCTTAACGCTATCTCCGCATTCCGGTCTGTCATATTGAGAAATCCCGCCTCCGATGCTTTGAGATACATTCTCTTATCATGATCCGTTGTAAAATACCTGTCATTGCAATTTGACGTTTCACCGCATTTCTCACCATTCTCCCGCACATTATAGATCACGGCTCCACTGTTCTCATCATCCTCAGCAAAATACAGCGCCGCCTTTGTTCCCTTCTCCGGCATGCAATACAGCATATTTCCGGTAATCGGTTTCCATGGGAAATCATAAGCTGTTCCGGCTGCCTGTTCGCTGTCTATATCCAGATGCAGCCGGACCATTTCCTGCTTTGTTTCCAGAACCTTTCCTGTTATCACCGCGCCCCTCAAGGCATCCGCCGGTATCCGCTCTGCTTTAAAGCACTCTCCGGGAAACACAAGACATGCGCAATTCAGATCATTCTGCCGGAATACGGTTTCCGTCTCCATGACATAACAGTCTCCTCCCTGTATGTTCAGGACATCTCCCGCTCTTATATAGTCCATACCTTCTATCCTGTATCCCTTCTGCTTCTTCTTACGAAACCGTAAAATGGAATGCGCCTTTTCATTTAAAGCTATCCTACCAAGATGATTTCCGCTCCTCACTCCTGCACAGAAACACACCTTTTCCGAAAGATCTATTGGAGTAATACTTCCTTCCAGATGACTGAATATTCTCTTAAGGAAACAAAAATCTGTCTCCCGATACTGGATCAGCGGATGTTCCAACGGCTTGTCAGGCAGCTGCCATGACAGTTCCGCGTCATATTCCCGAATCACCTTTTCCGCTACATCCCTGTAGGTCATGGACAGATCCTGAAAGGATCTGCTCTTCCTTTCAATATCCATTTTCCATGTGCAGGAAAGCGCCCTGAGAGAAAGAGATGCATACTGTCCTTCTTCCTCCAGTTCCACACACTCCATTACCCCTGTAAAAAGCATTTCTTCCACACCATTCTCATCCCGGCTGAAAATTTCCACCTTATCTTCGGTCACATCAGAAAGAATCGCTAAAGCCTCCCTGCCTTTCACCGTGCCGCTTATCTCAGCTACCGTGTGTTCCCCGTACCTTGCGTGAATCTTGCAGTGCAGTATCGACAAAAATGTAAATCTGCACCTCACCTGCAATTGACCAACCGTAATCTTGTCTGCCATAATGCTCCTTCTCCTTTCGCCCTTTAATCCCCAATATATGATCAACAGA
The DNA here is from genome assembly GCA_029064505.1 of Acetatifactor sp. Classification (GTDB taxonomy): domain Bacteria; phylum Bacillota; class Clostridia; order Lachnospirales; family Lachnospiraceae; genus Acetatifactor. The sequence goes on along the minus strand of JAIEKC010000403.1, from coordinate 235 downwards.
ATTAATGTTTATAATTCCTCAACTATTACTTTATCCTTCAAAAAAATGTGAAATCTGGCTGTTATAGCAGTATGACCTTCGCCACTTTCCATGTCATCTGTTATGTCTTCATACACATATATTACAAACTGCATTCCGTCAAAACATGTATTATTCAAGGTTCCTATTTTGTTTTCTATGATCTGCTCTCCGATTTTTCTACAATTGAATTTATAACCAACATATCCCCATTGAT
>JAIEKC010000402.1:1081-7583 GCA_029064505.1 Acetatifactor sp. | reverse complement strand
GTTACCGACACGTAAATGATTCCGATGTCCAGATAATGCTTGAGTTGGGAGATTACAGGGCAATTGTAAAAGATACCATCAGGATGATCAAAGAAGATTTCCCCAGGATCTCGGCTGTGTTTTCCGTTAACTGCCTGTTCCGGTATCTGCTTTTTAGTGATAACCATTATATGCAGGAGTATCTGCGGGATATGAGCGCTCTGAACAACCATGCCGGTCTGGTAGGTTATGGAGAGCATTATAATAATCGGTTTGTCAATCAGTCTATGACCTGTGTAGTGTTTGAGTAGTTACATATTTCATGTTTCAGGAGAGAAAATCCTTCACATGAAACAACAGTGACTTGACAACAGATTAATTTTTGAATGGAAGGTTCAGCTAAGAAAGGGTACAAATATGAAATTTTGGAAAAAGAACCGGCAGGAAAATAAAAGTCTCACTCCGGTACTGCATGTGATAGAAAGTCTTCAGGAATATCGCAACGAGCTTGTTCAAAGTGAAGTGTCGTCTTTATACGAATTGAGCATGGTGAGCAGATCCTTTGGCAATGTGTTGAAGGATTCGGAAAATCTGAGAGGGTCTTTACAGGATTTTGAGCAGACTTTTTCCAGTATCAGTACGGTATCGGGTGAGTTTGCGTCCGTGAAGGATAATATTTTCCAGTCTGTGATTCAGGCACAGGGCGAGGTGGAGGAACTGAAAAACAGTTCGCTTCTGGTGGAAGGTTATTTTGAAGAAATGCAGAATACTTTCGAGGCGTTCCAGCTGTCTCTTGCCGAGATCAAGAAGTGTATGAGCAAGATTGTATCCATTGCGGATCAGACGAATATCCTTTCCCTTAATGCGTCCATAGAGGCGGCAAGAGCCGGAGAACAGGGAAAGGGCTTCGCGGTGGTGGCAGATGAAGTCAAAAGCCTGTCGGATGAAATTAAGAACCTTGTTGATATGGTCGGGGTCAGCATTGGGGATGTGGAAGAGGGCACCGAGAAGCTCAGTGCCAGCATACATACTTCCCATCAGGCATTGGGACAGAGTCTGTCCAAAGTGGATGAGACTTATGAAATGTTTGATCAGATCAACCAGGCGGCAGAGGGCGCGGAGACTGTGCAGAAGGAAATTTCTCTGGTTATCGACGACTCAAAGACCAGACTGCAGACATTGTGCGGTTTCTTTGAACAGCTGAAAAAACAGTATGAGAAGGTTATGCAGCATATTGGCCGTGTCAGCAAAATGGGAACGACCAAAAGTGCCATGTATGAGGATATAGATAATATGATGGCGCAGATTCCGCCTGTTATCAAAGATTACAGCGCCGAATAATGGGCATGCGGTTTTTGACATTGCAAAGTTACATGGTCGATATACCGGAAAACACAATAAAAAGGGCTGTCATCTGACAGTCCTTTTTATTGTGTTTGATGCCTTTTCATTACTTTTGTACCTGGGATTCCGCTTTTATGACCGAATGAGTTCCCGTAATCTTGCGATCTCTTTCATGGGCTGATCGACCGCTTCTCCTTCCTGATAGTTCCATTCTTCCTGGCGGAGCCTGAGAACTCCTTCCCATGCCTGAATGGCAGCCTCGTAATCCTTTTGGATTTCATGGATTTGTGCCATGGAAAGATAGGCGTCCGTATAGCGAGGAGTGGGCTGCAGCTCCAGAGTCTTTCGGTAGTAAGGGATTGCTTCATTGTACTGCCCGGTGGAAGCCAGGCAGTCCGCCATGATAAGCTGTGCCAGCCAGTCGTCTGAAAATTGTTCTGACATCCTTTGCCAGATTTCCATCGCGATTTTGTGATCCCCCTCTGCCCAAGCGATTTTCCCTCTGTAAAGCAGAGAGCGGCAGGAAGAATCCGTCTTTTCAAACCTGTTCAGTATTTCCTCCGCCTCATCCAAGCGATTGTCTGCGATCAATTCATCCAGAAGAAAAAGACAGCCCCTGAGAGAGGCAGGGTGCTCTTCCACAAAATGCTGATAATATTCAATCCGTTTGCTGTGATTGGACAGATACCAGTCGGAGGATGTGCCATGCTGTGACTGCAGGAGATTTACATGGCTGCTCTTGTCTTCTGGTTCCAGCTCCAGAGCTTCTTTTGCGTAATACTCCGCCAGTGAACTGTATTCGGCAGCTTTGAAATTGTAGAGCGCGCTCAGAAGGGAGAGACATTTCGGAAGGGATTTCCCCTGAGTGATCTTACCCTGCAGGAAGCTCTGCGCATACTCAAAATCTGCTTTGTCAATTGCCCGCCGGGTGTCCAGCATATTTTCAATACGCTGCAGATGCTTTTCGTCCGTCATCTCAAAAAGCTCGTCGATGGTAACGCCGAAATACACCGAGATTTCGGGTAAAAGCTGTATGTCCGGAAGGGTAAGATTGTTCTCCCATTTTGAAATGGCCTGGGGTGAGATGTTCAGGCATGCGGCAAGCTGTTCCTGTGTGACAGCTCTCTGCAAACGCAGTTCTTTGATCTTCTTTCCGAAATTCATTGTGAGTTCCCTTCTTATTTTGTATAGAGTGTCATTGTATAATAATTCTGCGGTATATATGGTTTTCGGCAGATAATCGCGCATACCTGAATGCAGGCATTCAGTGTGCATATTCGGCCGGAGCTGTCCGGCTCTGACCGGTGATATACTGTTCCGTCTGTATGCGATACATTTCCGCATATTTGCCGTTCTTTTCCATTAAATCTTCATGGGTACCCATTTCCAGGATATGTCCCTGTTCCATAAAGCAGATTTTATCCACATGTTTGATGGTTGATAGACGATGTGAGATGATGATCATGCTTTTGTCACTCATCTGCTCCAGGATCGTATGATTGATTTCCGCTTCGGAAATGGGATCCAAGGCGCTGGATGCCTCGTCCATGATAACAATGTCCGCATTTCTGTAAAGAGCTCTGGCAATGGCGAGTTTTTGACACTGACCGCCTGAAAGCACAAGTCCTTCCCTGGCGAATTCTCTGGTCATGGGGATGGACAGGCTGTCGCTGAGACAGCTCAGCCCGCTGTCCTCCAGTGCCTGCAGAGCCCGTTTTCGGTCCGTCACAGGTGATTCCATACAGATATTTTCTTCCAGTTTAACGGCATATATCTGAAAATCCTGAAAAATAGTGGAAAAGTGCTTTCTGTAGTCTGCGGTGGTGTATTCCCGGATATCCGTATTGTTATAGAAAATACCGCCTTCCGTAGTGTCGTAATAGTGCATCAGCAGCTTGATCAGAGTCGTCTTCCCGGCACCGTTCATTCCCACAATGGCGAGTTTTTCTCCTTTTTTCAGGGACAGACTGATCTGCGTGATACTGTCTTTTTCTCTGCCCGGATACCGGAAAGATACATTCCGGAATTCCAGCGTCTTAAATGGGGCCGGACTTTTATCCGACACAAAACATTCCAGTGACCCCTCGTAAGTCATGATGTTCAGTACTTTTTCGGCAAACATTCCATTTTTGCTTATTTTGGGTATCATACGGGATATTCGTTCCAGTGCGTAAGACATATTGCCTACTGCATTGATCAGCGCGGCACAGGTCCCGGCCGTATATGCATGCTGTACAATTGCGCGGCAGGCCAGATAAAGGAACAACAGCACATAGCAGAAAATGCTGTGCAGGCTGTCGTCCGCCATTCCCGTCCATATAAAGCGGAAACCATATTTTTTACAGATTTTCCTCTGCGCCTCCACACTTTCGTTGAAATACCTGCGCAGTGTATTTCCTATCGGATACAGTTTCAGTTCTTTTGCGTAGTCTTTCAGATAGAAAATACGTCGCGAGTATTCTCTTTTTCTTCGCAGCGCGTTATCCTCCTGCTCATATTCGTATTCGGATCTGCTGATATAATTACCCAACAGTACATGAATGATCATGGGCGCTATTACAAATGTCAAAAGAAATTTATCATATAGGAAAGTCATTCCGAAAAGAACTGCGGCATGTCCGCAGTCAAAAAGAAATTCAAAGATGTTGTTGCAACTGTTCAGTATCTCGGTATCGGCTTTGTCCAGAGCCCAGATATAATCATTATAAAAGTCCGCATTGTCATATTCCTCAAGGTCAACATTCTGTATCTTTTCAAATATGATATTATGTACTCCCTTATGAATTTTCAATTGAGCTGTCTTATTGACATAATGACTGTATATATTGTTTATCAGATGAAAGGCGGCCTGCCACAGACCTACCCATAAGATATAAAGCGCCACACTCTTAAAATCCTGATTTTGCGTGATGGCATCCAGCACTCTCTTCACCATGATCTCATATACCAGCACATTCATTGTGACCTGACAGACGATTCGGATGCTTTGGATAAAAAACAGTTCCGGTGCAAATTTCCAGACATATTTTTGCAGGATGAAGACATTTTTCAGATTTTTTCTGTGTGAATGCTTTTTTTCATTCATTTTCTTGGCCATATTTGTACCCTTTGTCTGATATTATGATATTCATCTGGTCAACGCAGCCCCGCTGCGCCTCCCAAGTTGAGGCCTGCATCCCACAAAGTGTGACGCACACCCCGCTTTCATCAGATAGAATAACATATCAGACAGGTACTGCAATAACCGCGAAAGATAGGCAGTTCCACTGTAGGTTGAAAATCACGGGAAACTGCTCTCTCATGATCCGGACCGGAACAGGGCATCCACATTGCATACTTTGGCGGTTGCCTTTCTGTAGATCTCCGTTCTGCAGAGAAGCCGGTGAAGCCCTCCCATCAGGGCATTCCTCAACATATCGACCAAAATGCCGCAGCAGAATAGGACGATCACGGCGGATAAAGTGCCAAAGAGAAGACTCACCACGGAATTTACTTCGGATGCGCCGAACCAGTTCTGCCAGCTGTAGCGGAAACCGATATTTTCATGTAATAAATATACGCCCAGTGTATAAGGCGAGATGCGTGTCACCAGAGCGGCTGCCCTGCCCTGTATCTTGAGATTTTTGAAGGCGGCAAATAATCCTGCCGCCGCCAGGAAAGGGAAGAGGTGATTGTATTCAAGGAACATTTTCAGCATCAGTCCGAAACTGCCTGTGTTCAGATAAAACGTCCGCAGTCCCATGGTGCCCGCAAATAGAGAGAGACATATGATCACATACAGCAGAAGTCCCCGCCCCTTTTTCTCCAGAAAAGGCACGCCGAATCGTCTCATGTATGCCGCCGCCAGAAATACGCACAGATACCAGAGGCAGTCATAACCCATGCGGTCTGTCTCCAGGCGCAGAGGCAGTATGCTCTTCAGGAAACAGAATACGGACAAAAGAAGCAGGACGGACCATTGCAGCTGCCGTCGGCTCATCTGTTTTATGGCTTTTCCTGTAAAAGGGAGCAGAAGATACAGGAAAATATAAGCCGTCAGGAACCAGTAATGATCCATGGAAACGGGAAAGATCAAAGTCAAAAGGTAGTGAGTGTCAAAGGGCGTCTCCGTGAGGATGCCTGAGAGAGCGCCGATCAGACCGAAAGTTATGGAGTAGAATTCAAGCTGGAGCCAAAGTCCCGCCAGACGGCTTAATTTAAAGGAGGATGTGCACAGAAAATAGCCGCTGATCAGCATGTAGACATTTACCGCCACAATACAGAAGCTCTCCACCAGCCATGACGCATAGCCCACGGCTTCCATGCTCCGGCTGTCCAATGGGGGGAGCAGATTCCCTTTTCCCAGAAAGTGCAGCACCACCACCATCATCATGGCGATGCACCGCAACAGCTCCAGGTTGGCCATGCGCCCGCTGTGAGGACTGTGCTCGGCTGACATGTCTTTTTGCGAATATCGGTCGGTCTTTTTTTCTGTTTCTGCCATATTTTTCCTGTCTCTCCATATCCGGTTTGTTTTCCTGCTGACAGTATAACAGATTTTCCGTGCGGAATCCAGCAGATTGCGGCAATTAGACCGTCTGCCAAAAACTCTTCATTGACAGCGGCAGTTTTTGTGTGCTAGACTATGTCTTGATAAAAAAGGAAACGCAGTGACGAAGAGAGTACGCGTGATCGATGCTTTACAGAGAACATTCCGGTAAGCCTGCCGCCCCGTGGGGAGCGGAGGAGGCTGACTGCTGAGAGGGATGGGGCGGGGAGACGCGGAAGATGGCTTCCGAGCAGCGCACCGAGCCCGTCATTTTACTGTTGCACGGGTAAGGCTGCGACAGGTTCCGCCTGTTATAGCGGGCAGGGTTAACGGTGGGGGAACACTGCGGACCTGATGAGGTCTGCTCCGTGAGGAGCGGATGAAAAGAAGTGGTATCACGGGTATAAGCTCGTCTTCTATGTGAAAAATACAAGAAGACGGGTTTTTTTGCGCGAATGAGCAGAGTCGGAAAGTTTCTCCCGCAGGTGCCATGCCTGCATGAGCAGCGGTGGGAGAAAGTTTACGACGAGCAACGCGAGCCTCGAAAGACGAAGGGTTTCGAGGCTGCACATTCCGAATGAGCAGAGTCGGAAAGTTTCTCCCGCAGGTGCCATGCCTGCATGAGCAGCGGTGGGAGAAAGTTTACGACGA
>JAIEKC010000402.1:0-981 GCA_029064505.1 Acetatifactor sp. | reverse complement strand
CCTCGAAAGACGAAGGGTTTCGAGGCTGCACATTCCGAATGAGCAGAGTCGGAAAGTTTCTCCCGCAGGTGCCATGCGAACCCATTAAGAAGGACATAGTCGGAACCGGAATGGAAAGGAGAATGTAATATGCAGAACAAGGGATCTTATTATCTGACAACGGCGATCGCCTATACATCGGGAAAGCCGCACATTGGAAACAATTATGAGATCGTGCTGGCGGACAGCATAGCGCGTTTTAAGAGAAAGGAAGGCTATGAGGTCTTTTTTCAGACCGGCACGGACGAGCACGGGCAGAAGATTGAGTTAAAGGCACAGGATGCGGGAGTCACGCCCAGGGAATTTGTGGACAATGTGGCAGGAATCATCCGCGGCATGTGCGATATGCTGAATATTTCTTATGACAAATTCATCCGCACCACGGACGATTACCATGAGAAGCAGGTGCAGAAAATCTTTAAGCGCCTGTACGACCAGGGGGACATTTATAAGGGAGCCTACGAAGGCCTGTATTGCACGCCCTGTGAGTCTTTTTGGACGGAGTCCCAGCTGGTGGACGGCAGATGCCCCGACTGCGGCGGCGAGGTAAAACCTGCCAAAGAAGAGGCGTACTTTTTCCGTATGAGCAAATATGCGGATAAACTGATCAAGCATATAAACGAGCATCCGGAATTCATTCAGCCCGTATCCCGCAAGAATGAGATGATGAATAATTTCCTTCTCCCCGGACTTCAGGATCTGTGTGTCTCCAGAACCTCTTTCAAGTGGGGAATTCCGGTGGATTTTGATGACAGACATGTGGTCTATGTATGGCTGGACGCCCTGTCCAACTATATTACCGGCATCGGTTACGACGCGGACGGAAACAGTACGGAGCAGTACAGGAAGCTCTGGCCTGCGGATCTCCATCTGATCGGCAAGGATATTATCCGTTTCCATACCATCTATTGCCAAATTTACGTGATGCATTTGGCATGAAGA
>JAIEKC010000401.1:0-1938 GCA_029064505.1 Acetatifactor sp. | reverse complement strand
CTGCCGCTGTGCTTCAGGATCTGGCTGAGTATGGTCACCAGGATTCCCACCGCCGCTATTTTAAATATCAGACTTACTCCCATCGACTCTCCACCTCTGCCTTTACCACAATATCAGGACGAGCAGCATCCCGCTCATTGCCCCCAGCCCTAGTGCCAGCCTGCATTTCTCCGCATTTTCCTTCTCCAGTCTCTCCAGAGTGTTTTCCAGCAGATCCCTGCTCCTCTGTATGGATAAAAGCTGCATCTGCCCGTCCATATATCCGTTCTCAGGCATAAACCGGAGAAAAGCGTCTATGTCTTCCTTCTGCAAGGGCAAATCCCGCATCCCCTCCTCCAGAACCATCCGGAATATTTTTCCGCAGGATTCCCCGCCGGTCTCCTGAAGCTTCCTGTTCAGTCTCTCAAAACAGCTTCTGAAGGGTTCCGGAAGCTGCTTTTGCATATGCAGGCAGCATTCCCCCAGAGTGGCCTTTCCATACCGCACCTCGCTCTCCCAGAGATCCAGTATCTGCCGCAGTATCCGCAGATTCTTCACTCTGCCCAGGAACTGACTGCGGTACCATATTCCCAGCCCCAGGCATCCGCACAGTATCATCACCGCTCCTATGGTCTTCAACATGGGATTTCTCCTTTCTCCAGATCGGCTCCGCCAGAAATTTTCCCGATTTCCTGTGTAAGCATAAGACGATCTGAAATACCTTTTTCAGCTCATCGGCCGAAATGCCAAAACGTCTTTCCAGATCCGCAAATGTATTCCCGTGGGCTGTGGCAAGTATATGGCATCCGCAGGCAGAAGCGCGGTGCAGTGCCTCCATCTCCTCCCTGCTCCCCAGTTCGTCAATAGCGATCACTCCGGGAGACATGGCGCGCAACAGCATCATCATCCCCTCCGCCTTGGGACAGGCATCCAGAACATCCGTTCTGATGCCCAGATCATTCTGAGGCACCCCCAGAAAGGAACCGGCCAGCTCGGACCGCTCATCCACCACTCCCACCGTCCGTCCTTCGCCAAATATATTGCCATCCGACACCTGCCGGATCAGTTCTCTCAATAAAGTAGTCTTTCCGCATCCCGGCGAGGCAAGTATCAGTGTATTGAGAAGCTCCCCCCCGTCATACACGAGCGGAAGGATCCGGTCCGCCGCGTTCTGTACCTGCCGGGCAATCCTGATGTTCACAAAAGCTATATTTTTGATCGTTCTGATCCTGCCCCGCTCATCCAGAACCGCTTGTCCCGAAATACCTACCCTGTGCCCGCCTGCCACGGTCAGGAATCCCTGCTTCAGCTCATCCTCAAAAGCATAGAAGGAATCCTGGCAGAGGTTCTTTAAAATGGCTTCCATCCCCTGCCTGTCCATACAGAACGCCTCTTTTCCTTCCTCTGTCAGAGCGCCGTCGGAATGTACAAAATATTCCCTCCCGGCCGCATAGAGTATCACCGGCAGTCCGACTCTCAGCCTTATTTCCTGCAATCCGGTCATTCCCTGGAGGGCTTTCTTCCAGAATGCCCGCTGTTCCAGCGGAAACAACTGCAAAATATTTTCTTCCATGGCGTGTCCCCCTTTCTCAAATATATGATTACCATTCCCGGATATTCCTCCTAAGGCAGCAATATTTTACTTTTTATCCGAGTCAGGACACAGCAAAAGGGCGACACGGTCACAAAGACCATATCGCCCTTCCATATCACTTTCGGCCGCCGACCTGCAGCACTTCTTAAATTGTCAATCCGTATATATGGTATGATACAATCGATAGTAACCGCCGCCCAGCCTCTGGGTCTGCAGCTGTATCGCAAAATTCTCTGCCTCTAATTCCTTCAGGGCAGCTTCCACATAGCCTTTCCAGTAGGTACCGCTGCTGTAGGCGCTTTCGACAGAAGCCCAGAGGTAATCCGGGATCACATTACTGAACATGTCTCTTATACACAACACCG
>JAIEKC010000400.1:0-3703 GCA_029064505.1 Acetatifactor sp. | reverse complement strand
CCGCAGTTCCGTGGGATTCGCTTGTGCCGGTTCCGCCGGTATGACAGGAAAAGGGAAAGGAACGGACATTTTATGAGTAAATGGGAAAAGAAATTCGGAAAATATGCGATCAGGAATCTGCCGCTGGTCTTGATCCTCTGTTATGCGGTGGGTTATGTGATCCAGGTCATTAACGGGGGCTTTCTGCTGTTTCTGACACTGGATCCTTATAAGATACTGCACGGGCAGATCTGGAGGATCTTTACATGGATCATTGTACCTCCCAGTTCGCTGGATATCTTTACTCTGATCATGCTGTACTTTTATTACAGCATCGGAACTACACTGGAACGCACATGGGGGACATGGCGTTATAATGTCTTTCTGCTGTCGGGAATGCTGTTTACGGTATTGGGCAGTTTTGTGTGGCTGGGAGCGGAGTATCTGCTTTCCGGAGGAATGAATGCGCAGCTGACGGCCGCTCTTTCCAGTTACGGATCCATATTCTTCAGCACCTATTATATCAATATGTCCATCTTCCTGGCATTTGCGGCTACTTTTCCCAATGTGCAGGTGCTGCTGATGTTCGTGATCCCCGTCAAGGTAAAGTGGATGGGCATCATCTACGGGGTGCTTCTGGCATGGGAATTCATTGTCACAGGACGTCTGGCGGTCCGGGTAGCGATCGCCTCATCCCTGCTGAACTTCGTGATCTTTTTCTTTACCACCAGAAGCCATATCCATATGTCGCCGAAGCAGGTGAGACGGCGGGCGGAATTTAAGCATGAGATCAAAAGGAATCCCAGGATCACAAAGCATAAATGCGCGATCTGCGGCAGGACGGACGAGGACGATCCGACGTTGGAATTCCGGTTCTGCTCCAAGTGCAACGGCAATTATGAGTACTGCCAGCAGCATTTGTTTACGCATACTCATGTGAAATAGAAATGTAAGGGAGATGGAGATTTCGAGAGCATATGGAAAGAAAAGAGGAGGAATGCATGGATAAGGAAATCTGGTTTGCCAAAACCTTAGAGCAGGTCAAACAGCAGGCGAGGGAGCAGGGCGGCTGCATCAGTGAGGAACAGGTGAAGGCGGCTTTTCAGGAGCTGGTGCTTTCCGACGCGCAGCTGCAGATGGTCTATGATTATCTGAAAAAACAGAAAATAGGAATCGGTGAGCCGGTGGATATGGATGAGTATCTGACGGATGAGGAGCGGAGCTATCTGCAGGAGTACATGGATGAGATCGCGGCGCTGCCTGTCCACAGTCAGGGAGAGATCGAGGGCTACACCATAGCCGCTATGGCGGGGGAGGCGGATGCCCAGGCAAAGCTGGTGGAAGTATACCTGAAGGATGTCATAGACATTGCGAAGCTTTATACGGGACAGGGCGTGCTGTTGGAGGATCTGATCGGCGAGGGTAACCTTGCCCTGACCTTCGGGACAGGCATGCTGGGCAGTCTGGAGAAACCGGAGGAGGCCCAGGGAATGCTTGCGAAAATGATTATGGACGCCATGGAAGAGTATATTCAGGAGAATGCCTCCAATGAAAAGACGGACCGCAGGGTGGCGGATAAGGTAAATCAGATAGCGGACAGGGCAAGGGAGCTGGCGGAGGAACTGCACCGGAAGGTGACGCCAGAGGAACTGGCGGAAGAGACGGGGCTATCCGTAAAGAGTATCCGGGATGCCATGCGCATGAGCGGGTTTAAGATTGAGGACATCCAATATGCAGAAGAAAACTTATGAAGACTATAAATACAGTATGCAGGATACCGGCAGGATCTATGTGGGGAGCAAGTATACCATCGGAGAGCTTCTGGAGGAAGAGGATATCCTGTTTAAATTCCGCATGATCGTGGAACGCTATATCCTGCCGGAGGCGGACAGGGAGGATACCCTGGAAACCCATCTGTATTACCTGGAGAAGGGGAAATTCCTGGTACAGACCTACAGGCATATGAAGGCCCGGGTCAAGGTAAATGTCATCGAAGAGAAAACCGGACTTCTGGGAAAGAAGAAAAAGGAGTATGTCACCAGAAACCTGACCATCGAGGAACTGGTGGAGATGCCGGTGGCGGAAAAGGAGAAGAAAGGGCTTGTGATACAGGAACTGTCTGTCAGCAAGCTGGCGTTGATGGGGCTGTGAAATAAAGGATAAGCCGCAGGACAGGTATGCTGTTCCAAGGTATTCTATTTTGAAAAAGCAGGGGTATTATTTTTTGATAGTGGAAAATCATCTTGCTTTTTATAAAGTGAATGAGGGGGAAAAAAGAGGTTACGATTTACTATGTTGTCGATGGGCGTAGAGAATACAGACATTTGATTTAGAAAAGGATGGAGCAGTGCAGAAATGGAGGATCAATATGAGAGTGGAAGAGTTATCTGCCTACGAGGTAATTGAAAAGAGAGAAATAGGAGACATCAAGAGCATGAGCTATCTGGTGCGCCATAAGAAGACGGGGGCGAAGATAGCGCTGTTGGAAAATGACGACGAGAACAAGGTGTTTTATATCGGTTTCCGCACACCTCCGAAAGACTCCACCGGAGTGGCGCACATACTGGAGCACTCGGTGCTCTGCGGCTCCAGGGAATTTCCGGTGAAGGATCCCTTTGTGGAGCTGGTGAAGGGCTCTTTGAATACTTTCTTAAATGCCATGACCTATCCGGACAAGACCATTTATCCTGTGGCAAGCTGCCATGACAAGGATTTTCAGAATCTCATGCATGTGTATCTGGATGCCGTATTTTACCCCAATATTTATGAAAACGAATCCATCTTCCGCCAGGAGGGCTGGCATTATGAGATGGATGAGGAAGGAAGTCTTACCATTAACGGTGTGGTTTACAATGAGATGAAGGGCGCTTTCTCTTCCCCGGATGATGTGCTGGAGAGGGAGATCAGCAGTGCGCTTTATCCCCACACTGCTTATGGCTGTGAGTCCGGAGGAGACCCGGAGGTGATCCCGGAGCTTACCTATGAGCAGTTTCTGGATTTTCACAGGAGATACTATCATCCCTCCAACAGCTACATTTATCTCTACGGAAATATGGATATGGCGGAGAAGCTTGCCTTTATCGATGAGCATTACCTGTCCGCCTTCGAACCGTTGGAAATCGATTCTGCCATCGGGGAGGAACCGGCTTTCACGGAGCCGGGCAGAACCCTGCGGGAATATCCCATCGGCGAGGGGGAGGACGAGGAGGAGAATACTTTTCTCTCCTGGAATCTCTCTGTGGGAAACAGTCTTGACAAAGAGCTTTATGTGGCGTTCCAGATCCTGGATTATGCCCTGTGCTCCGCCCCCGGCGCGCCTTTGAAGCAGGCGCTGGTGGAGGCCGGTGTGGGCAGGGATGTGTACAGCATCTATGAGAACGGCATCAGGCAGCCCTATTTCAGCGTGATCGCCAAAGATACCTCTCTGGAGAAGGAGCAGCAGTTCCTGGATATTATCCGGCAGGTGCTTTCCGGTCTGGTGGAGAAGGGCTTCGATGAAAAGGCACTTCTGGCAGGCATCAATTATTACGAGTTCAAATACAGGGAGGCGGATTTCGGTTCCTATCCTAAGGGACTGATGTACGGACTCCAGATTCTGGACAGCTGGCTTTATGATGACAGCAGACCCTTCCTCCATATCGAGGCAAACGATACCTTCGCTTTTCTGAGAACTCAGGTAAAGACCGGCTATTTTGAAAAGCTGGTGAAGGAGTATCTGCTGGAC
>JAIEKC010000040.1:0-4932 GCA_029064505.1 Acetatifactor sp. | reverse complement strand
ATTGTCGCCCACATAACCGGAGGTGGCGCCCAGATGGATGATGCCCGCAGCCTTGGGACACTGCTGTCCGTAAGCGTACACATGGCTCATGACATCATGACGGACTTCCTTTTCCCGGGCCTTTGCCACATCATAATTGATGTCCTCGGCATGTGCCCTCAGCTCCTGGATCTGCTCCTCCGTGATCACCGGCTTTCCGTCCTGGCTCAAACCCAGCTCTTTCTCCGTCTCCGCAAGGGCGATCCAGAGCTTTCTCCAGGTGCGGAATTTCATGTCAGGGGAAAAGATATACTGCATTTCCCTGCTGGCATAACGCTCGGACAGGGGACTTTGGTATCTGTCTGTACTCATTTGGGTTTCTCCTTTTTCTTAAAATTGTAGGGGCGCACGAATCCCCCGGATCCGGCGCCTTTACCAAAAAATCAAAATCATTGAAATCTTACAATATAAACTTTACCCCAGAATCAGGTCACTGTCAACCCATTGCCTGCCGCTCATTCCGTTTTCTCCTGCTGATCATAGCGCTCCACCATTTCCAGGATCTCCGTCATATACATGGGGTACTGCTTTGCGACATCCTTGACCTCCTGTCTGGCGGTCTCGCCGATATTATTGTTGTAATCCATTTGCTTGCGCAGAGACTGCCTGCGCAGGATCAGGTCATGGCGGATCTCCACCATCTCACGCTTGTCCAGCAGCGCTCCCGGCTGCCCGACCCACCTTTCCGGATCGTTGACCCGGTAATCGGCAAGCTTATCCACCAGCTGGTTCTGATAATACTCCAGCTTTGCCTCCGCTTCCGCATACTGCTTCCGCTCTTCCTTCTCCTGCTGGTACTGCTCCCATTTCTTCTGCAGCTTCGCCGCACTGTCCGTATTATATTTGAGACAATAATAATCCACCAGATTGCGATTGTTCACATATCGGATCTTGACCTTATTCTGGAGCTGGATCAGCCTGTTTATACCGGCTGCCACGTTCGCCTTCTCTCTGTCGGAATCGATGAAACGGATGCAGAGTACCGTGATCGCTATGGCGGCTGCCGCCACTGCCATGAGCATACCCAGCTTCGTGTCATATTCAAAGCCGAACTGCAGGATCAGGAGCATCACGAGACACACCGCAAACGCTGTCAGAAAGATCACTGCCATCCCCCGGAAATTCTGCATGGCAACATCCAGCTCCGCCCTCCGGAATTCATAAGCCTGCCTCTCTCTCTCCAGTCTGCGCATATCCTGCTTGATCAGCCCGCCGTATTCCTCCGCCTGCTTCAGCTTGATCAGGCCTTCTTCCACATCCTCCTCCTGTTTGCGCATCTGATAATAATCCGTATCGTTCATCCGGTTCTTGCGCCCCAGAAAGTCCTCCCTCTCCTGTTCCAGTGTGAGCAGCTTGCGGGCAAAGGTGTTGATCTCCTCCCTGTCCTGCCTGGGAAGCGCCTCGATCTCTTCCATATCCATCAGATACGAAGTCACCCTGTCGTACTCACCGGTGAGCTGTTCGATCTCCTCCGCCGCCTCCACCATCTGTTCCAGACGGTTGGTGATATACTTGTTCCGCTGATCCCCGTCGCGAAAGTTCACCTGGTCTCTGATCTGGTTCCACTTTTCCTCGTTTCCCTCTTCTGTCTTTTTCTTCCGAAATAATTTCTGCCAAAATCCCATTACAGTACTCCTGTTATTATAATAAACTTTTCCGGTAACTGCTCTTAAGTGCCTGCACCAGACTGTCATTTTCCTCCAGATATTTCTGTCTGTCAGCGCTCCGCAGTTCCCGCCTGTTATACAGTCTCAGATATTCCGGCTGCAATTCCCATTCCTGTGTGAGCCGTTCCAGCCTCTTTTCCAGATTCAGCACATATTGGTAATTCTTCGAATGCTCCGCCGCAAATGCCACATAATCGCCTTCCGACAGTTCCATCCTCTTTGCCGCCAGATATGCCGTGTAATCCTCCGGAGAACCGCTGATCTCGTAGGCCTCCCGAAAAGCCTTCGCCGCCTGGTCATACCGCATCAGCCCCGCGAAAGCCACACCCTTATTGTGAAGGATCGCCGCGCGGGTGGAAGCTGCGGGCTGCTGCTCCTGATCCTTTTCAAATTCGCCCCAGTTCTCCAGCAGTTGATCATATCCCCGCAATGCCGGCAGAAACTTCTTTTGCCGCACCAGATAGTCGATCTGGCTTTTCCGTTTCTCCACAGTACTCAGGCCGGCACCCATCTTCAGCACCTGTTCGATCTCCCGGATCACATTCCCGTCATAGAGTCCCGTGTACGCCAGGATCGTCACCGCAAAGGCGCTCAGGGAACCGCTCTTATGAGCCAGCTGATAAAGCTCCTTCGCCAGATTCTTCAAGCCGCACTGTCTCTCGATCCAGTCGATCAGACCGTCGTTCATCAGTGAGAAATCCAGCAGAAAAGCATTCTCCTTCATACAATAACACAATTCTTCCATGGAGTACACATTTAGTTCCAGTCCCGGAATACAATATGGAGTTGTCGCATAATCACCCACACAGACACTGACACGCATAACAGCCGCTTTCTCCTAATATAATTCTATGGTTTCTCTCCAGATCCTGCCGGAGGGAAGCCGCAGTTCGCCAAACCCCAGATCTTCTATTTCCACCGCCAGAAAGTTTTCCGTCTCCAGGTAAAGTCTTGCCCTGAGACGGCTGATGCCTGCGGGCAGATCCTCCAAAGTGATCAGGGCGGTACGGAACTCCTTTCCGATCAGAGGTGTGATCTTCAGGCTGATCCGGTTTCCCTCCTGAAGATAGAACTCCGTGATCTGATCCGCCTCATACCAGTTGACGCCCGCGTCCAGCAGCGCCAGATAGGAAGGCTCCCCCTGACGCATGACATCCATGCCTATATTGGCCTTGAGCTTATCATTCCCCAGAAAAATATATTCTCTCCCCTCCCGGCTTGCATGAAGACGCTCCTGCATCCCATGGCAGGCACCCTTGCTGAAAAGATTATTTCCCTGAAACACTCTTCTCCCTCTGCACAGAAAGCGCAGGGAATCCCGCATCCACTCCTGCGAGAAGCCGTCTCCGATGAGAAATACGGAGCTCACCGTTCTGTTGTTGAAGCTGATCTCCGACAACCGCAGAAACGCCCTGTCCAGACCCTGCCTGTCCGCCTCCGAAAGCGCTTCCGCCGTCTCCCCGTCGGAATACCATGCGGGGAAATCCGCCTCGCTCTCCTCGATGAACGCTACGATCGGTGTGGTGTGCCTGTTACAGTCCATGGCATATATCCTGATCCTGTCACCCCGGTAGTCATAAAGCATTGACCGGGCCGCCCGGAGTTCGGCCGGCTGCCGGATCATATAGTGATAGAAGCTTTCCGTGTGGCTCTGGAAATAGATCTTCTCCGTCTTCAGCCGAAGACCCTCCAGCATATTGTTTAACAGTTCGATCATACGGTGATCCAACTGCTCACAGGTGATCATCAGTGCACCCAGCTTCTCCGAGGTTCCCGCCTGCGACAGCAGTCCCAGACTGCGTTTGAAAAACAGTGTCAGAAGCGACACGGGATCATAGCTGTCCTCCTCGATAAGTATGGGTTCCCCGTCCAGGGCCAGTTCCACCAGATTTTCCACCAGGATCCCCTGTTCTTCCGCGGCATTGCGGAGCGCTTCCTTTCCGTAGAACCACTGATTGACGCCGGTGCGCTTGCACAGCGCCGTAGGAATGTTATACATCTGCGCCCCCGCCACCTGGGACAGCGTCTCCACCTCTCCGTCAACGGATACGGCATAGCTGATCTGGGAGAAACGGTTGCCCAGATCATAACCGACGATCAGTTTATCATTTTTCAGGATTCCCATGCCGCACCTCCTATTCCGGTTTTGCCCTGAAACCTTTTATCGCAAAGTAAATAACTGTCCGTTTAGGAATTCCTTTTTATAATACTCCTCCAGAAGATTGTCCATCGTATCGTAATCCTCCAGCGCCCTGCTCAGCACTATGTCGTTGAGGATATGGTATCTGCCGCCTTCCCCATTGGCTGCGGCATCGCTGTTCTGGAGTGTTCCGCTCTCCGTAAGCTTCTCTTCGCCGCCCCGCTCCTCCGTAATATAGTACTGAAGGCTCTCCCCGAAGAACAGTACGAATTCCTTAAAGCAGACGCCGCCGTACACGTCTCTCATATATTCTGCCTTATACTCGTCCGATTCTCCGTTCTCATAAAGCATCACATAGTGAATGCAGGCCTTGCTGTCAGGGGCGCAGCGGTATTCGATAATGGTCTTATCCGCCATTTCCTGCTGCAGATCCGGATATTCCGTGTATTCACGGAAAAAATTCAAGTGGATCCCTTCCGCCATCAGCTCCCGAAGAAAGCCTTCCGCCAGCTCCGTCTGTTCCTGCTGCCTCTCGTCTTTATTTTCGGCATAATATTTTAAGAACGCCAGCTTGCAGACCTTCTGCACCGGCTCGTTACGTCTGCTCATATGAGCGATCTCCTGATACACATAGCTTTCCGGCAAACGGTCATGGACGAAATACCCGAAAGCACATTGTGCCAGAAAGGCTTCCTCCACCTCCGGCTTGGCGCCCTGGGATACATAATAGCGGAAAATCTCCATTTTTTCCCCTACGAAAGCGCCGGTGTAGAGCATCTGCACCAGCATCCTCTCGGACAGCCTGTAACAGTCCACGTCAAAAGACTTGGCCGCCTTCCAGATGTCTCTCATATTCTTGGCCATCCCCTCATAATATGCGGCCAGGTATTCCAGCACCGTACTGTCATACTTTCCTCTCCGGAAGACGCTGACTGCGGCCGCCATCAATACGGGATCATACACC
The DNA here is from genome assembly GCA_029064505.1 of Acetatifactor sp. Taxonomy (GTDB): domain Bacteria; phylum Bacillota; class Clostridia; order Lachnospirales; family Lachnospiraceae; genus Acetatifactor. The sequence goes on along the minus strand of JAIEKC010000040.1, from coordinate 122 downwards.
ATACTCCGCTTTTCCATCAACGGGCCCAGCAGGCGCACCAGGATCTTCCCATCCACAAAATACGGCCCGTATCTTTCCCGCCCCTGCCCGCCAGGTCAATATCGCCTCTGTAGACCAGATAT
>JAIEKC010000004.1:0-4337 GCA_029064505.1 Acetatifactor sp. | reverse complement strand
TGCATTTCATACCGATACAGGGCTATGCAAGATTTGCGCTCTACCTGATCCCCTATCTTGTGATCGGCTACGATATGCTGCGCAAGGCGGTATTGGGAGTCATTCACGGGGAAATATTTGATGAAAACTTTCTCATGGCGGTGGCAACCGTGGGCGCCATGCTGCTTGGCCTCTATCAGGTAGCCCGGGGGCTGGAGGGCGAATTCGCTGAAGGGGTGGCTGTCATGCTGTTCTATCAGATCGGCGAACTGTTTCAGGCGGTGGCCGTGGGAAAAAGCCGTAAAAATATTACGGCTCTGATGGATATCAGGCCCGACTTTGCCAATATTGAGACGGAAAACGGCGGGCTGGAACAGGTGGATCCTGATGATGTGGAGATAGGAACGGTTATCGTGGTGCGTCCCGGTGAGAAGATTCCGCTGGACGGTGTGGTGGAAGAGGGAAATTCCACCTTGAATACCAGCGCCCTGACCGGCGAAAGTGTTCCCCGTGAGATCAGGGAAGGGGAAGAAGTGATCAGCGGCTGTGTCAATATCACGGGTCTGTTAAAGATACGCACTTCCAGGGAGTTCGGGGAGTCCACCGTATCCAAGATTCTGGATCTGGTGGAAAATTCCAGCATGAAGAAGGCAAAGACAGAGAATTTTATTACCAAATTTGCCAAATATTATACCCCTGCGGTGTGTTACAGTGCTCTGGCACTGGCGATCATCCCCAGCATGATCAATCTTTTGACGGGAAATCCCGCACACTGGGAAGTATGGGTGATCCGTGCGCTGACCTTTTTGGTCATCAGCTGTCCCTGCGCACTGGTGATTTCAATTCCCCTGAGTTTCTTTGGGGGAATCGGCGGAGCATCCGGCTGTGGGATCCTGGTGAAAGGATCCAATTATCTGGAGGCTTTGGCACAGACCAGATATGTGGTATTTGACAAGACCGGCACATTGACCAGAGGTGTTTTTGAAGTGACCGGGATCTGCCCTTCGAAGGAGTTTGAGGCGGTCTGTGATATCGGGAAAGAGGTGGTTGCTGACAGAGCGGAGGACGGCACTGCGAGTGTCAATGATGCCGCAGCCGGGAGTGCGGAGGAGGCCTCGGGAGCAGCCCGCGAGGGGGCTGAAGCAAGGTTGTTGAAGTATGCGGCTTACGCGGAGAGCTATTCTACTCATCCCATCAGTAAGAGCCTGAAGGAAGCCTATGGGCAGGAGATCGACAAGACGAAAGTGACGGATGTGGAAGAGATCGGCGGTCACGGAGTGAGGGCGTCGGTGGAGGGCGTGGCGGTGGCAGCGGGAAATGCCAGACTTATGAGGAAACTCGGGCTTTCCTGTCCGGAAAATACAGGAATCGGCACGGTGATCCATCTTGCGGTTGACGGAGTTTATGCCGGTTATATCCTTATTTCCGATGTGATAAAGGAACAGTCCGGGAATGCCATAGCAGGTCTCAAGGCGGCGGGAGTGAAAAAGACGGTGATGCTTACCGGCGACAGTAAAGCGGTGGCCGATCATGTGGCGGAATTGCTTGGTCTGGATGAGGTAAGGAGTGAACTGCTTCCTGCCGATAAGGTGGAGGCGGTGGAAGAGCTGATCGCAAAGAAAGCGCCCAGGGATGTTCTTGCCTTTGTGGGTGACGGTATCAATGATGCCCCTGTGCTTTCCAGAGCGGACATCGGCATCGCTATGGGAGCCCTCGGTTCCGACGCGGCCATCGAGGCGGCGGATATAGTGCTGATGGATGATGATCCGGAGAAGATCGCTCTGGCGATGCGGATCTCAAGGAAGTGTCTGCGCATTGTCTATGAGAATATTGTATTTGCCCTGGCGGTCAAGGCGATCTGCCTGATCCTGGGCGCTCTGGGATATGCGGGCATGTGGCTGGCGATCTTTGCGGATGTGGGAGTTATGGTGCTGGCGGTGTTGAACGCCATCCGCTGCCTGAAAGTAAGAGACAGGTGATAGAATAAATGTTGAAAAGCGTATGATTTTTGGTTGACTAAGCGGCCAAAATCAGGCAAAATATGGGTGGAAGTCATGTATGCCTGTTTTGCCGGTCTGACGGAAGAGACGGTACGGAAAGCCTGTGTTCTGTGGCAAGGGTGATACTTTCCCCTGTGGGAGGAATGACCTGCCGGGAGCACAGGCTGTATTATTGTCTGCGGCGGTCTGCCGAAGTGCCGGGATGCGCTTGGAAATTGAAAGAGTGAAATAATGAAAAAATCATCAGATTTCTGCATTTTGAACAAAGGGTTTCACATACTATCAGATAGTATGACAGTTAGGCGGGTGATCTGGTGTGATGAATGTATATCTGATATTATTGATTCCTTTTCTGGGTACTTCAATGGGAGCGGCGATGGTACTTTTTATGAAAAGGGAAATGAACCGGAAGCTGGAAAAGCTGCTTCTGGGTTTTGCGGCAGGCGTAATGATCGCGGCTTCCGTCTGGTCTCTTCTGCTTCCGGCCATCGATATGGCGCAGGAGCAGGGAGGCAGCATATGGTTTCCTGCGGCAGCAGGCTTTTTGCTTGGGGTGTTTTTTTTGCTTCTGCTGGACAGTCTGGTGCCTCATCTGCATATGGACAGCGAGAAACCGGAGGGAGTAAGATCTGATTTTCAGAAGACTACCATGCTGGTTCTGGCGGTTACGCTGCATAATCTGCCGGAGGGGATGGCGGTGGGCGTTACTGTGGCAGGCGCGATGCTGGGAAATGCAGGAATTACCATGGCAGGAGCCTTTGCACTGGCAGTGGGTATCGCCATACAGAATTTTCCGGAAGGAGCTATTATTTCCATGCCTCTTCGAAGTGTGGGCGCATCCCGCGGGAAATCCTTCCTGTACGGTGTGCTATCGGGAGTCGTGGAACCTATAGGTGCTTTGGTCACCTTATTGCTGGCGGAGAAGGTGGTGCGGATTCTGCCTTACCTGCTGGCATTCGCGGCGGGAGCCATGATCTATGTGGTGGTGGATGAGCTGATCCCTGAATCCCAGTCGGGAGAACATTCCAATATCGGAACCATCGGCGCCGCAGTAGGGTTTGTGCTGATGATGGTACTGGATGTGGTATTCGGATAGAGCGGTGGGCACAGTTTTGGCGGAAGAGGGATAAGGCAATCGGACAGAAAGGACGGTTAAAGGAACAAATGAAGCTTTTGATCATACGGCACGGGGATCCTGATTATGAGAAGGACTCCCTCACAGAGAAAGGGTGGCGGGAAGCTGCTCTGCTGGCAGAAAGAATGGGAAAAACAGAAATTACGGACTTTTATGTGTCACCTCTGGGAAGAGCCAGAGACACGGCGTCCCTGACTTTGGAAAAGATGGGGCGGACGGCAGTGGAATGTGACTGGCTGCGGGAATTTCCGCCGCGGATCAAACGGCCTGACGCGGTACCCCGGAGGAAAATATCATGGGACTGGCTGCCGGAAGACTGGACGGCGGAGCCTGCATATTTTGACAGGGACAGATGGGCTTCCACGGAGATCATGAGAGAAGGGCATGTGGGGGAAATGTATCACAGGGTGATACAGGGCCTGGATCAGATACTGGCGGAACATGGATATCTTCGCGAAGGAGCTTATTATCGGACCAAAAAGGGCAACCGGGATGTTCTGGCATTTTTCTGCCATTTCGGGGTGGAATGCGTGCTTCTGAGTCATCTGATGAATGTGTCACCGATGATCCTGTGGCATCATATGTGTGCGGCTCCTTCCTCTGTGACTACCGTTTACACGGAGGAGCGCAGGGAGGGAAAGGCAGTTTTCCGTGTAAGCAGTTTCGGAGATATCTCCCATCTCTATGCAGGCGGAGAGGAACCGGCCTTTGCAGCCAGATTCTGTGAGACCTTTGATAGTGAGGACAGGCATGACTGAATGCCCTGACGGGAAATGATTTCAAAATAAAAATGAGTTTGCCCGGTTCTGGACAGTTGCAAAATGAGAAAGAAAATGAGGAGCGACAGGACAGGCTATGAGACAATATAGAATATTTATAGTGGAGGATGATGCCGTCATTGCGGGCGAAGTGAGCAATTATCTTGCCCGATGGGGCTATGATGTGGCATGTGCACAGGATTTTCGAGAGGTTTTGACAGAATTTGCGGAGTATAAGCCGCATCTTGTGTTACTGGATATCGGTCTTCCTTTTTACAACGGACATTACTGGTGCGCGCAGATCCGGCAGATATCCCAGGTGCCCGTGATCTTTGTGTCCTCGGCATCGGATAACATGAATATCGTGATGGCGGTGAACATGGGCGGTGATGATTTTGTGACGAAGCCCTTTGAACCGGAAGTGCTGTCAGCCAAAATACAGGCGATGCTCCGGAGGACTTATAC
>JAIEKC010000399.1:0-4331 GCA_029064505.1 Acetatifactor sp. | reverse complement strand
GCAAGAAGACCGGAGAAGGATTCTACAATTATAACAAATAAATAAAATGAATAATGTAATTCGGATAAAATCGAAGCTTATGCAGATTATGTGCTGCTGTTCAGCACCGGATTTCGGGGAAGGACAGTGTTTACAGAACCGGTTCCAAGCGGTTTCATAATTTAGTGTAAGACATTATAAAACAGAAAATTTAAGGTTACAGCCGCACTGCAAATGACTGCGTACTGTGTATGTATATGCACACAGGGCATGATCCGGAGTCATTCCGCGTAAGGCGCTGAGTCCTTAAATTTTCTGCTGTTCCGAATTACAGGAAAAATGGAGGAAGAATTATCATGGATTTCACATTATCCAAAAAGCATGAGATGGCGAGACAGTTGTTCAGGGATTTCGCCGAGAACGAAGTGAAACCTCTGGCACAGGAAGTGGACGAGGAAGAGCGTTTCCCCAGAGAGACGGTTGAGAAGATGGCGAAGTATGGCTTCCTGGGCATTCCTGTTCCCAAGGAGTACGGCGGGCAGGGCTGTGATATCCTGACCTATGTGATGTGCGTGGAGGAGCTTTCCAAGGTATGCGGCACCACAGGCGTTATTGTTTCCGCACATACCTCTCTCTGTGTGGATCCTATCCTGACCTATGGCACGGAGGAGCAGAAGCAGAAGTACGTGCCCGACCTTGCAAGCGGCAGGAAGATCGGCGCGTTCGGTCTGACCGAGCCCGGCGCAGGTACGGATGCACAGGGACAGCAGACCAAGGCGGTTCTGGACGGAGACGAGTGGGTGCTTAACGGATCCAAGTGCTTTATCACCAACGGTAAAGAGGCGGATGTCTATATTGTGATCGCTGTTACCGGCGTTATCGAGAAGAGAGGCAGAAAGATGAAGGAGATCTCTTCCTTTATCGTGGAGAAGGGTACGCCCGGCTTTACCTTCGGTACCAAGGAGAAGAAGATGGGTATCCGCGGCTCTTCCACTTACGAGCTGATCTTCACCGACTGCCGCATCCCCAAGGAGAATATCCTGGGCAAGCAGGGACAGGGCTTCAAGATCGCGATGCACACTCTGGACGGCGGCCGTATCGGTATCGCTGCACAGGCTCTGGGCATTGCAGAGGGCGCACTGGAGAGAACCATTGCCTACACCAAGGAGAGAAAGCAGTTCGGAAAATCCATCAGCGGCTTCCAGAATACCCAGTTCCAGCTGGCGGATATGGCTACCAAGGTAGAAGCTGCCAAACTGCTGGTATACAAGGCTGCCCTGAAGAAGGATGAATACAGGACCAATCCTAAGATCTCCTATTCCGAGGAAGCTGCCATGGCGAAGCTGTATGCGGCAGAGGTTGCCATGGAAGTTACCACCAAGGCTGTACAGCTCCACGGCGGTTACGGATATATCAGAGAGTATGATGTGGAGCGCATGATGCGTGACGCTAAGATCACCGAGATCTACGAAGGAACCAGCGAGGTTCAGAGAATGGTCATCTCGGCGGGCCTGTTGAAGTAAAAAAGTCAGATCTGTATTTCCCGAACTGCTCGGAGGGAGTAAGCTCATGTCCGGATTTCCCGGACTGTCCGAAGGGAGTAAACTCGTGTACCCATCTTCCGGACTGCTCAAAGGAAAGAAGAGTTTTGCAATCATACCGGAAATGATCTGTGCGGTAAAGGGAAAGAACTGATATCGGAAAATAGAAGAAAATCAAGAATTGAAGGAGAAAAAGCAATGAAGATTGTTGTTTGTATTAAGCAGGTGCCCGATACAAAGGGCGGCGTGAAATTTAATCCGGACGGAACGCTCGACAGAGGCGCAATGCTTGCTATCATGAATCCTGATGACAAAGCCGGTCTGGAAGCGGCGCTGAGACTGAAAGAGCAGTTTGACGCAGAAGTTACCGTTCTCACCATGGGACTTCCCAAGGCGTCGGATGTACTGCGCGAGGCAATGGCTATGGGCGCTGACAATGGGATCCTGGTAACCGACAGGGTGCTGGGCGGCGCAGATACATGGGCTACCTCCACCACCATCGCAGGCGCGCTGAGAAATATTGATTATGATCTGATCATCACCGGCCGTCAGGCAATCGACGGCGATACCGCACAGGTAGGCCCCCAGATTGCCGAGCATCTGGGTATTCCGGTTATTTCCTATGCACAGGAGATCAGGATCGAAGGAGACAAGGTGATTGTTCAGAGACAGTATGATGACAGATACCATGTTCTGGAGGCAAAGATGCCCTGTCTGATCACTGCCCTTTCCGAGCTCAATGAGCCCCGTTACATGACTCCCGGCGGCATCTTCGATGCATGCGACGCTGAGATCACTACCTGGGGAAGAGCAGATCTGAAGGATGTGGATGACAGTGATCTGGGTCTGAAGGGCTCTCCCACCAAGATCGCAAAGGCATCCGACAAGGTCCGCAAGGGCGCAGGCGAAAAGGTGGTTCCCGATTCTCCCGAAGATGCGGTTGCATACATTGTGGGTAAATTCAAGGAGAAGCACATTATCTAATACAACATAACGGTATACTGCCGTGCCCGCGTTATACTGATGCTCCTCATCAGTCTATGCGGCGTTTGGCAGATACAATGGTAGAATAATTGGAGGTTTGATCATGAACAATGTAGTTCTTGAAGAATATAAGGGTGTATATGTGTTTGCCCAGCAGGTGGACAATGAGATCAGCGGCATTGCATTTGAACTGTTGGGAAAAGGTAAGGAGCTGGCTGCAAAGCTGGAGACAGAGGTTGTGGCGGTACTCATCGGATATCAGGTAAAAGGTCTGGCTGACAAGCTGGCGGAGTACGGCGCTGACAAGGTTATCGTTGTGGACGATCCCGAACTGGAGGTATACAGAACAGAGCCTTACGCTCATGCTCTGTCTTCCGTGATCAACCAGTATAAGCCGGAGATCGTTCTGGTGGGAGCTACCGCCATCGGAAGAGACCTTGGCCCTACCGTTTCCGCAAGAGTCGCTACCGGTCTCACCGCAGACTGTACGGTATTGGAGATCGGCGATTTCCCCCTGGTTGCAGTTCCCGGACAGGAGCAGAAGCACAATCAGCTGCTGATGACCCGTCCTGCATTCGGCGGCAATACCATTGCAACCATTGCCTGCCCCGACAACCGTCCCCAGATGGCAACGGTCCGTCCCGGCGTTATGCAGAAGATCGATCCCATTGCAGGCGCAAAGGCTGTAGTGGAGGAGTACAATCCCGGATTTACACCCAATGATAAATATGTGACCATCAAGGAAGTGGTGAAAGCCGTTTCCGATACCGTGGATATCATGGATGCGAAGGTTCTGGTATCCGGTGGCCGCGGCGTGGGCAGCCCTGAGAATTTCAAGCAGCTGGAGGAGCTGGCAGAGGTTATGGGCGGTACCGTATCCTGCTCCCGAGCCGTAGTGGACAGCGGTTGGAAGCCCAAGGATCTGCAGGTAGGCCAGACCGGCAAGACGGTCCGTCCCCAGATCTACTTCGCCATCGGTATCTCCGGCGCCATCCAGCATGTGGCAGGTATGGAAGAGTCCGATATCATTGTTGCCATTAACAAGGATGAGTCCGCTCCCATTTTTGACGTGGCTGACTATGGCGTGGTAGGAGATCTGAACAAGATTGTTCCCGCTCTGACAGCTGCATTGAAGGCAGAGAAGGCGGCTAAGAACTGAGCCGGTTAACGGTTTTACCATAGGACTGATTTAAGAATAACAGGTGTTAAAAAGGGTTCTCCTTGAGAACCCTTTTTCAGGTAAAAAACATCCTGTTAAATCAGTACAAAGTATTTGAACGGCAGTATTGGAGGGAAGGATGACAGGGATACTCTACTTTGTATGCGACTTCCTGTATACGGCGGTGAGGGTGTGGGCAACATGGCAGCTTATGGAGGGGTTCACAAGCCCCAGACGGGGGAAGAGACGACAGAATTTGATTTGGATTGTTATGATCCTGCTGCTGTCCGTGTTAAATGCCAGTAATGACAGCATGATACGTTCATTGTTTTCTAATAACTGTATGATAATAATTGTTTTGTTATTGTCTCTTGCCGGTTGTACAACATATGACAGTCGATTCCGGGATTCCTTTTGCATCATTTTTTTGTTTTGGACCGGGTTGGCGTTGGCAGATTTCTTTTTCCAGACAATTACCTGTATCATTCTGACTGATATGGGAATGACAGCGGATATCTTTTTGACGAAGACCCTATACAGAAGCGTCTATCTGTTATTGTGTTCCGTTTTACTTTGTACAGCACTAAGGTTTCTGCGCAGGCGGACGAAAGGCTGTGAAGCGGGCAGGTATCTGAAATGGGGATGGTTTCTGGTGCTGCCTTTTTTTG
>JAIEKC010000398.1:0-2912 GCA_029064505.1 Acetatifactor sp. | reverse complement strand
GTATTCGGACAGATACGGAGCATATTGCTATTTACGGCAATTGAATTGAACAGAAAGGAAATCTATGAGCACTCAGCAAAAGGCGGATGAAACCGCTCAAAATCCTCAAAATAAAAACACCCCTATAAAAGAACACACCACACGTTTCCTGATCATAAGTTTTTCCCTGCTCATGCTGATCAGCATAGGAGCGTTTGTCTGTCTGGGACGCTATATGAGCCACATGAGCGAACAATCCATTAATACAGTTGGCAATATGTACATGGCCGGCATAAACGATCATCTTACAGCCCATTTCCGGACACTGATCGATCTAAAGCTGGAACAGACGGAAGCGATAGTGGAAGTGGTTCCTACCGATATGGGAGATCTGGACGAACTGCATGAAGAATTGATCTACAGGAGCAGTGTCCGGAATTTTAACTATCTGGCCCTCTGTTCTGAATCCGGAGAACTGGAAATGCTTGACGGAGCTCCGATTCAGCTTGCAGATCCGGATCCTTTCTACGAATCGCTGAGAAATAACGAGAAAAAAGTAGCCGTAGGCAGGGATACTGTCGGCAATGAGGTAGTCGTATTCGGCGTTACCGCGGCTTATCCCATGGACAGCGGCGAGCAGAGCATGGCACTGGTAGCCGCCGTTCCTATAGAATATGTCAGCACAATGTTGGGAACGGATGAGGAGCACGCGTTAATATACTCCCATATCCTCCGTCGGGACGGCAGCTTTATCGTAAGCGAGATAAGCGATGAGTACCCGGACTACTTCAGCAGTCTGTATCAGAGATACCAGTCTGACGCCCCGAGGGATATTGACGCCTTTATCCAGTCGCTTTCGACTGCCATGAACCATAAGGAAGTCTATATGGGATTACTGAATTTTGGCGGAAGCAGCCAGCAGATCTACTGTACACCGCTTCCCTATTCGGAATGGCATCTGGTGACAATACTGCCTTTTGGCCCCCTGAATGAAACCGTGGAATCGTTGGACCGCAGCAGGGCAATTGCCACGATCTGTGTCTGTGCCGTTATTTTCATTGTGATATTGCTGATTTTCTATATCTATTTTAAAATGACCTGCCAACAGCTTAGAAATCTGGAAATAGCACGCGAGGAGGCTTTGGCGGCGACCAAAGCGAAGAGCCTGTTCCTCTCAAATATGAGTCATGACATCCGAACGCCGATGAATGCCATTGTGGGCATGACGGCAATTGCCATCACCCATATTGACGACAGGGAACAGGTACAGAACTGTCTCAAGAAGATCACCCTGTCCGGAAAGCATCTTCTGGGGCTGATCAATGATGTACTGGACATGTCCAAGATTGAAAGCGGCAAAATGACGCTGACTGCAGAGCGTATCTCCCTGCGGGAAGTTGTGGAGGCTGTTGTCGGTATCGTACAGACACAGATCAGGGGAAAAGGTCAGAATTTCAATGTCCATATCGACAATATCATTACAGAGGATGTGTACTGTGACAGTGTCCGCTTGAATCAGGTGTTGGTAAATCTGCTGTCCAATGCCGTCAAATATACCCAGGAGGGCGGTACCATACAGCTGTCCCTGTTTCAGGAGAACGCTCCCGCTGAGAAGGGTGAGAGCTATGTCCGGACACATGTTATCGTCAAAGACAATGGCACCGGAATGAGTGATGAATTTGTGAAGCATGTTTTCGACTCCTATTCCAGAGCGGACAGCAAGCGGGTGCATAAGACAGAAGGCGCCGGTCTGGGTATGGCGATTACAAAACACATTGTGGACGCAATGGAAGGCACTATCACCGTAGACAGTGAGCTGAATAAAGGAACCCAGTTCCATGTGACCCTGGATCTGGAAAAGGCTACTGTGGAAGAAGTTGACATGATTCTCCCCACGTGGAAGATGCTGGTGGTGGACGACGATGAAACTCTGTGCCGCACAGCAGTGGATGCACTGGATTCTATCGGCATACAGGCGGACTGGACTCTGAGCGGAGAGAAAGCCATCGAGATGGTGACAAAGCATCATCAGACTCATGACGAATACCAGATCATTCTCTTAGACTGGAAGCTTCCGGGCATGGACGGACTCACCGTCGCCAAGCATATCCGGAAGATCATCGGCACGGAAATGCCGATCATTCTGATCTCAGCCTATGACTGGAGTGAATTTGAAACAGAAGCGAAGGAAGCAGGCATTAACGGCTTCATCGCCAAGCCTCTGTTCAAATCGACTCTGTTCCACAGTCTGAAGAAATATATGGGTGTCGAGGATACAAAGGAGCAGACGGCTAAAGACACGATTCTGGAAGGACGCCGTATCCTGGTTGCCGAGGATAATGACCTGAACTGGGAGATATTGAATGAACTGCTGTCCGATGCCGGGATGCAGCTGGAGTGGGCAGAGAACGGACAGATCTGTGTGGACAAGTTCCAGGCTTCCGAGCCGGGATATTATGACGCGATCCTGATGGATGTACGAATGCCTGTCATGGGCGGATATGAAGCTACCAAAACCATCCGGGCTTTAAGCCGGGCGGACGCACAGGCAATCCCCATTATCGCCATGACGGCGGACGCATTTTCGGAGGATATCAAAAACTGTCTGGACAGCGGAATGAATGCCCATACCGCGAAGCCTGTCAATCTGGACGAATTGCTCTCACTGTTGAAAAAATTTATTTCGTAAAACCTATACCGTGACCGATCAAACCCCGCTGTAGACAGCGGGGTTTTTGACCCTCACGGCATCCGTCAAATGTGCATGCAGACATGCCCATCCGGCTCATTTCCCACAGTATATCCGAATCGCCTCGGCTGTGAATTCCGCAGTTCCCTCTCCCGCATAATCATTGATATTCACGGTAAAATCTCCGCCGCCGGCATACATCTGCCCAAGGCTGAACAGAATCTCATCAGAACATTTATAATAG
>JAIEKC010000397.1:0-1941 GCA_029064505.1 Acetatifactor sp. | reverse complement strand
AATTTTACAAGAAGTATGCAGGCATACAGCAATCAGAAGATGAGAGATGGCAGCAGTTGGTTGATGAATCCGGGCAGCTTGCAAAGAAGTATGGTAATGCGAAACTGGCGATTGCCAGGGCCATTTACCGCGGAGGCGATATCGTGATCATGGATGAGGCATCCAGCGCCCTGGATCCCATTTCGGAGGCAGAGATAAACCGTACGATCATGGAGCGACTGCAGAACAGGAGCGTGATCATTATTTCGCACAGACTCTCAACAATAAAGCATGTGGACAGAATCTGTTTCCTGGAGCAGGGACGTATTTTGGAAGCAGGCACCCATGAGGAATTGATGGCTTTGGACGGAAAATATGCACAGATGTATCGGGTGCAGGCGGAGCAGTATATAGATGTATGAAACAGCTGATAAAATATGATGGGAGGTTGAAAATGATTCAGAAATTACCTGTTTTTTTTCTGCCAGTTTCCAATTGTTATAGTGCCTGTTCCGGTGTGGTATCAATATTGCAAGCGTATGATAGACGCAATCCAGCTCTATTCCTCAATAGACTGTACTTGTTCCGCAAACCTAATAATGTACTGAAGTTTGCCTTCCTTGAAAAGACAAACAAAATATCACTGATTCGTTGCAATGAAGAAAATATTTGTGAGATGCTCGTAAAAACTTTGAATAATGGTGACTATGTTTTTTTATATTTAGATCACTATTTTTTGACAGCAAGCAGTGAGTTTCATATTAGTCATTTTTTACATGATTTTACTTTGGTTTATGGGTATGATTCAGAACGTCAAATCTTTTATTGTGCCGATAATTTTAGAAATGGGAAATATTCTCAAGCCGAAATTCCGGGTCATGAAGTAACAGTGGGCAGAAGTACTGTGCCGGATTCAGATAATGCACAGATAGTAATCTTTCACTATGATCGCTTTGTATATAATGACTGGTTGGACTATAAAAAAATCTATCTTACAATGCAAGATTATATGAAAAGCCGTTTTGACAGCATTATAAAAATGAATCCTGTGTTCTTGTCTGACAATATATTTGGATTTAATAATGGACAGAATTGTGCATATGAGACCTGTGTGTTTGGTATTCAAATATATGACTGGTTGCAGGATTATATGAAGAATATAGAAATATTTGATTTGCGTTCTCTGCATTTATTAATGAATCATCAGGAAATTCTTCTGTATTTAATGGAATATATGCGGAGGCATAAAGAAATTGCAGATATATATAAATATATTGATATCTTGGGAAGACAGATCAGCGACTGTCAAATTGCCAGAAATTTAGCAATAAAATGTAATATGCAATATACTTCTGATATACATAAGCGAATACCAGATATAATAGGGAAGGTATACAGGCAGGAGTATCAGTTTTTTGAAAAGTTATTGTCAGACAGACAAATTTGGGATGAAATTGGATGATTTTATACTTGAGCAGTTCTATGTTCGTTGTCAGTGAAAGAATGAAACACGGTGCAAAAAAGTAATACCCAGGGGCATATTTTGGCGGTGACAAAGATGCCCCTGCTGTAGCTGATATCATTCAGAACCGTGTCAGCATGTATGTGAAGGAGAATCGTTAGAGGTAGCCAGCTGTCTGTATTCTCTCCGGTAAAAGAATACGGACAGCACCATGGCGATGCTCCATCCGATGGGCCATGCGCACCATATCCCCATTGCGCTCTGGGTCAGGTATGACAGGACAAAGGCTAAGACTACCCGCAGGATCAGATCCGTGAAAGTGCCGGCCATAAACTGCTTCATGGCGCTGATCCCCCGGAGGATGCCGTCCGCGACCAGTTTGGCCGACACCACAAAGTAGAAGGGAGACAGGATCCATAAAAACTGCCTGCCGGTCAGCAGCGCTGAGGCGGAATCCTTTTCCATAAAGAGCAGGAGCAGGTATCTGCCGAAGACAATGT
>JAIEKC010000396.1:0-4330 GCA_029064505.1 Acetatifactor sp. | reverse complement strand
ATCTATCATCGTTACTCCTATCGAACTGTATTGTCTGTCGTTACGGTCCACCCGTCATCTCTGCAGGCCGTTTTCATACATAACGTGCCCCGCCTTGATGCACTATAACAGGAAATACCCCACGATCCTTTTGAAGTAATCCCCAAATCCCGCTTTCTCCACACTCTCGGCAAAGAGGATCGGCATACTGCCTATCTCCGTTCCGTTGAGAAGGTATCGGACCTTTCCCGCCTCCGCCCCTTCTTCCACCGGAGCATGGATCGTCTCAGGAAGATCCATCACCTTTTCCACGCTGCTCAGATCACTGCCCTGCACGTCGAGATAGCGGAATTCTCCCTGATATTTCACGGCAACCTTCTCCTCCACACCGCCTTCTATGTCCAAAGGCTGCAGAGGATCCCTGTTTTCGTCTATGTACAGATCGCAAACGCCAAAACCGTAAGTCAGGAGCGCCTGGGCATCCTGAGACCGGATATCCTTATTGGGAGCTCCCATGATCACTGCGATCAGATCGATCCCATCCTTGCTGGCTGTGGCGGAAAGACAGAACTTCGCCTTACTGGTGGAACCGGTTTTCAACCCCGTAGCCCACTGGTACTGTTTCAAAAGCTTATTTGTACTGCTCAGAGTAAAAGTGGTGGTTCCCTGTCTGGTCTCATGGGTAATGTCTTCCATCCAGATGGTGGTATAGTTGAAAATATCGGGATATTTTGTAGTCAGTTCCCTGGACATGATCGCCACATCCCTGGCACAGGAATAATGTTCATCGGAATCAGAAAGCCCGCAGCAGTCCTCAAAATGGGTATCCACCATTCCCAGCTCCACCGCTTTCTCATTCATCATATCCACAAATGCCTGCTCGCTTCCCGCAATATGCTCCGCCACCGCCACACTGGCATCATTTCCCGAGGCCACCACGATACATTTGATCATGGTCTCCAGAGTCTGTATCTCCCCTGCGGCCAGATAGACCTGGGAGCCTCCCATGGAGCTTGCGTGCTCACTGGTCGTCACCTGATCCGTCAGGCTCACCTTTCCGGAATCCAGCGCCTCGAAGGTAAGCAGCAGCGTCATGATCTTTGTAATACTTGCCGGACTTCTTCTCTCCGCGGAATTCGATTCATAGATCACCTGTCCCGTAGAGCTTTCGATCAGAATGACAGAAGGGGATGAAACCGCCACATCCGCCTTTGCCGATACAGCCGGGAACATCCAGATCACTGCCGCCATGATCAGGGCAATCTTTCTTTTCATCCTTGACATAAAAATGCCACACCCCACATTCTTTTCTAAAGAAAATTCCTGTTTTCAGAAAATTCATTTTCAGAAATTTTTTTCTTATTAAAGGATATGGAGGTGCGGCAGGATTTATGACTTGCTCTGACAGTTCAAACAAATGATACCGCCATTTTCTTTTTTTGCCCTTATTTCAGAACCAGTCTCTGGATCCGGTGAATCTTTTCTTTTACATCGACATGGAATACTTTCAATAGCTGTATGATATAGTCCACCACCACAAGCGCCAGGATCGCCCACACGATCTTCAGTCCCATATCATAGTCAAAACTGTCAATGATCCGATACACCCAGCCATGGACGAAGTGAACCACGCCCAAAGCATAAAATCCCCATGCAATGGTGCTCTCCAGGCAGATGATACCCTTATAATTGAAGGGTTTTTCATTATAATCCCACCAGAGATCGCCCAGGAAGCGGATCATGGCCATGCCCACCAGAAACTCAAAGACCGTGGCAAGTACCGCCCCCAGAAAGTATATCTTTATGTAATGCCCTCTCATGGGACCCATGATCAGGTAACAGGTCACCGCTCCGACTCCGTATATCGGACAGAACGGACCTTTTCCAAAGCCGCGGTTTGTCAGCTTTCTGTTACAGAAAGACATATAGACAGACTCCACAAACCAGCCGAGTATGCTGTACACTACAAATGCCGCGATCAGATGATAGACATCCGTGCCAAATAATTCTTTCGTCCACATAATTCCATTTCACCCCAAAATTTCAGTATCCCACAGCAGGATGACAGAGTATCACGCCTGATGCACACAGGGTCGAATGTATCCCTCATGCACATTAACAGTACAATCCTCACGGGAATAACTAACCGGATAAAAACAAGAATCCCCGCTCTGAACAGACCGGGGACTTGTACTTTAATTAGTTATATTTACGCTTTCTGGCAGCTTCAGACTTTTTCTTACGTCTTACGCTGGGCTTCTCGTAATGCTCTCTCTTACGAATCTCCTGCTGAATACCAGCCTTTGCACAGCTTCTCTTAAAGCGGCGAAGCGCGCTGTCCAAAGTTTCGTTCTCTTTTACGATTACGTTCGACATCTCTACCCGACCTCCCTTCAGTCCCTCAAGCAACATGACTGATTGGGTTAATATTATGTACTTCGACATCCCCTGTCGCATACACACTAGATATTATAACATAAATTCCCATAACGTCAACAGTTTTTTTCAATTTTAAACTGATTTAACATTAATCTGCAACAATCTGCCCTTCCAGCACCCTTGCCGCTTCCTCGATGGCACTGGGGATACCGGCGGGATTCTTGCCCCCTGCCTGCGCCATGTTGGGACGGCCTCCGCCGCCTCCGCCTGCCAGAGCGGCGATCCCCCTGATCAGGTTGCCCGCGTGGGCTCCCTTTGCCAGAGCGCCTTCGGTTGCCATGGCTATCATATTTACCTTGCCTTCCAGATTGGACAGAAGGACCACAACGCCCTCTCCCAGCTTCGCCTTCAGCTGGTCTCCAAGATCCCGGAGTCCGTTCATATCCACGCCGTCCACGCTGGCAGCCAGCAGCCTGACGCCCTTCACTTCCTTTACCTGGTCCATGACATCGCCCAGGGCATCCTTTGCCGCCTTCGACTTCATGGATTCCAGTTCGGAATTCAGGCTCTTGAGCTCTGCCATGACATGTCCGCACTTGTCCACCAGTGTGGTGGGAGTCGCCTTCAATACTCTGCTTGCCTCCTCCACCGTCCTCTCCAGATTCCTGTAGTAATTCAACACACCGCTTCCGGTCAACGCCTCGATACGGCGCACCCCTGCGGCCACACCGCTCTCGGACAGAATCTTAAACAGAGAGATCATTCTGGTATTGGCAACATGAGTACCGCCGCAGAACTCCACGGAGAAATCTCCCATCCTGACCACACGGACCTTCTCGCCGTACTTTTCGCCGAAGAGAGCCATGGCACCGGTCTTCTTCGCCTCATCAAGGCTCATGACCTCCGTCACCACAGGGATATTCTCTGCGATCTTTTCATTCACCAGAGCTTCCACCCTGTCCAGCTCTTCCCTGGTCATAGCCGCAAAGTGGCTGAAATCGAAACGCAGCCTCTCCCCATCCACATAGGAACCGGACTGCTCCACATGAGTGCCCAGCACCTCTCTCAAAGCCCTCTGCAGCAAATGTGGGCGCTGTGATTCTTACAGGTAGCCGAACGGTTCCTGTCATCCACGGTCAGGGTGGCTGTGTCGCCCACCTTGATCATGCCTCTCGTAACGGTTCCGATATGCCCCACTTTTCCTCCCATAAGCTTCACGGTATCCTTCACCTCAAAGCTGCCGTCAGCGGTGGTGATCACACCGGTATCCGCATTCTGTCCGCCCATGGTGGCATAGAAGGGGGTCTCCTTTACAATGATGGTTCCCACATCCCCGTCAGCCAGAGCCTCCACCAGTTCTGTCTCCGTGGTAAGCACGGTGATCTCAGAATTATGCTGTAATCTGTCGTACCCTACAAATTCGGAGGTAACGGCAGGATCTATGGACTCGTACACGGTCACGTCAGCCCCCATGTAATTGGTCACCTTGCGGGCCTTTCTGGCCGTCTCCTTCTGCCTCTCCATGCAGGTCCTGAATCCCGCCTCGTCGATGGTAAAGCCCTTTTCTTCCAGGATCTCTTCTGTCAGATCCATGGGGAAACCGTAGGTATCATAGAGCTTGAAGGCATTCTCGCCGGACAGTTCCTTCACGCCCGCCGCCTTCATCTCCTCTTCCATCTGCCCCAGTATGCTCAGCCCCTGGTCGATGGTCTTATCAAATTTATCCTCCTCCTGGGTCAGTACCGTCAGGATAAACTCACTCTTTTCCTCCAGCTCCGGATAACCGTCTTTGCTTTCGCTGATGACCGTGCGGCTCAGATCCGCCAGGAACTTGCCCTGAATGCCAAGCAGTCTGCCGTGTCTCGCGGCACGGCGGATCAGACGGCGCAGCACATAGCCCCGTCCCTCGTTGGAAGGCATAATGCCGTCGCTGATCATAAAGGTAGTGGAACGGATATGATAGGTGATCAGC
>JAIEKC010000395.1:0-6075 GCA_029064505.1 Acetatifactor sp. | reverse complement strand
TTTGTTCTCTGAATAATTTCATTTCTTAATGGAATTTTCAGGGTCGCATTACTGTTTATTTGTCAAGGTGCTTTTGTGTTGCTGTCCTCAGCGACAGCTTACTTAGAATATCATAACTCTTTCGCCGTGTCAACAACTTTTTTTAATTTTTTTCACCATTTTTTTCTGTCTCAAATGGTAGGTTTTAATACTATCATATTTCCTCTTCTTTTGTCAACAACTTTTTCAAAAAAATCAGAAGTACTTTTGGCACTTCTGATTTCCTTATTTGGCAGTCTAAGCGGAGAAAGAGGGATTTGAACCCTCGCGCCGGTCACCCGACCTACACCCTTAGCAGGGGCGCCTCTTCGGCCTCTTGAGTATTTCTCCATGCCCGAATTACGTCACTGCCAATATTTTGTTCTGCGTCGAAGACCTACAACGCAAAAATTATTATACATAAGGATGAAGGCTTTGTCAATTACTTTTTTCATATTTCTGAATCTATTTCTGAATTGCAATCTTTTTAAACTGCCTCTCTAATACTTTGATATTCTTACATCTCCGCTGATGGTCTGTATTTCTATCCTGTTCCCCTGTGTATTGGCGCCATATATACCCTGCGCATGGTGACCCCTGGAAGAAAAACTAAGGTCGCTGTCAAAAAAGGTCGCTATATCCCCACTGCTGGTGTCTGCCTCGAATTCAAATTCATTTTTAGTCGAAAGCTTTATATTGACATAACCGCTGCTGCTGTCAATGTCCAATGTTCCGGCAAGTTCCTCCAGTCCCAGCTGTGTATCCCCGCTGCTGGTGTCTATGCTTCCCGCTCCTTTTTGCATATTTATCTGGACGTCCCCGCTCTGCGTGCTTACCTGAAAGTTTCCTTCTGTTCCTTTCACTGTGATATTGCCAGAGCTTGTAGTTAACGATCTGTCGCCACTTCCTTCCAGTATTTTTACGTAACCGCTGGTAGTCTCAATCCGGGTCCCCCCGTTCATGCTCTGGATACTAACGTCTCCGCTGGTACTGTTAAGCTGCGCGTTCCCCGTCAACGTCTCAATCACCTGATATCCGCTGCTGCTCTCCACTTTTGTTTCACCTGTAATTTCTTTTATGCTAATGTCGCCGCTGCTGGTCTTAAGTTGTGTATTTCCCGTTATCGACCCGACTGTCAGATATCCGCTGCTGCTCTGTATATCCGTCTCGCCGGTAAGCTCTTTCAGATCTACATCGCCACTGGATGGCCTTATATGAATCTCTCCAACAGAACCGTTCACATTTGTGTCAATATTCTCCATTCTTACATTCCCGCTGGACGTATTGATCACCGCATTGCTTGCAGCAACAGACGGAAAGCTTATGTCACCGCTTGTACTGGTAATGGAAACTTCTTTCTCCAACTCAAGATCAAGATTGGAAATAATGTCACCGCCGGACGTTTCCAACATAATTTCCCCATGATAAGAACCTGGCAGATACACTTCTGTATAATGCCTGTTGTAAGAATAGCCATTAAACCAGAACAGCCGAAAGCCATCGCCGTAGTTTCTCCTTACTCCCTTTACCTCAAGGCTGCTTCCATTCACGCTTATTGTTGACAGCTCATTCTCGTTCATCTCTGAACTGCTGTATTCCTTAATGGTCAACGCGCTATTTTCACTTTCATAAAAGTAAATATCATTACTGTTCATTCCATACATGATGGAAATACTGTCAATCCCATCAAGGGAGATGTCTTTCTCCAGAACCAACTGTACCTCCTTATAATTCCGGCGGCCCGGACTCCCAAAAATATTTCTGCCGGTAATCCCGCAGACAAGTACCCCGCACAGACTGACAGTCATAACAGACAATACTACGATCAATCCGATTCTTATTCCTTTCATATATTTACTCCTATATACTCCATCGCGTGTTCTGCCACGCATACCAATCAATAAATATTTGAAAATTCCAGTTTCAAATATTACCTCACTTCTGCATTGTCATTTCTTTTATTGCGGATGATTCCTGTCCTCCCTGAGACTGAATATCAGTCTCACAATTGAGTGGACGCATAGTGCCATGGGAAAGATCACCCACGTGATCTGCCAGTCAAAAGTCGCAAAACTGATAACAAAGTAGAGAACCACCGCAAGCGTCCATATAATGGAATTTATGGATTTTCTCACCGCCGTTTCCCTGTTACTGTTGTATCTTGCTTCTTTGTAGCTTTCCACCATATCGCTCTCATCCTTTTTCATATAGTCGGGATACATATTGGCTGCGTACACCAGCATAATGGTAGGCGCAATACAGATCAACAGCGCTATGACCAGTCCCAGGCTGCCAAGGCTGTAGCCATTTACCAATCCGTCAATACATCCGAAGAAAAAGAATACTGCTGCCGCAAAAATGTATATTCCCACTGCCACAGCCGTCAGCATCGCCTTTTTCTTCCGATCCTTTTCCGGCAGAGTAAACAAATTTTTCTCTTCCACCTCAGGAAACAGCTCACTCACATCACCGATGGACTCGATCACATTTCGATACGCATCCTCCTCGGAATATCCGTCCGTCACCATATCATCATATTTATCCATGGCATTTTGTATCATTTCCTGTTTCAGGTCAAGAGCCTTTCTCGTCTTGGGCGCCTCCGCAAATATCTGGTTGAAATGTTGTCTGATATTTTCTTTCATGGAATTCTCCTCCTGCATATGTCGCTATTTCAGCAATTTGTCTATTATTTCCCTGGCTTCCTGCCATTCCTGCTTATATCCGTGGTACGCCTTTATGCCTGCGTCAGTTATGGCATAGTACCGGCGCCTGGCGCCCACAGTTTCATCGCCCCAATAAGTTCTGATATAACCGGCCTGCTCCAGCCGCCTGAAAGCAGAGTAGAGCGTTGCCTCCTTCAATTCATAGGTATTGTTGGTCTTTTTCATGATGTCCTTGTTGATCTGATAGCCATAGCTGTCCTGCTCCAAAAGGTGTGCAAGAATGATTGCTTCAGTATGCCCTCTGAGAATGTCTGACGTAATCGACATGGTCTCCCCCCTTTCCCTCAAGGATTTATAAGCTGTATAATCTTCTATTCAAGATATAGCATACTCCAATATACCTCGTCTGTCAAGGTATATTCATAAGTTTAAGTATATTGCCAGATTAGAAACAGTTTCATCATTTTACAAGTTCCAAAGTAATATCTGACTATTCCTGATTTTTAAATGCACAAAAATCCTCGACAAATATATCGACCCCTGATATATTTACTTTATGATATATCGTCTAACGATATATTGATCCTGATTTATACTGAACAACGCCAAAATTTATCGTACTGCATTGATTAAACGTATATAGCTGGCGTTATGTAGCCAGGTTGCTCGGAAATTATAACTGTCAGGCAGTATAAATTGTTCACAAACAGGCAGAAGAAGGGGGGAAAGATATGTCTGAAAAAGACACTCCATTGACGGAAGCGTTTTTTTATATTCTTTTGGCTGTCAGAAAGCCAAATCACGGATACGGCATCATCCAGGAGGTAGAACGGCTCACAAAAGGTCGTGTTGTGTTGGGTGCGGGAACTCTGTACGGAGCTATCCAGTCACTGCAGAACAAGCAGTGGATCCGGATATACAGTGCTGAAACCGATTCCCGGAAAAAGAAAGAATATATTATAACAGCTTTGGGCAGAGAAATTTTTGAAATTGAGCGAACCCGTCTGAAAGAATTATTGGACAACGCTGATCTGATCGACAGCCGGGACTGAAAGACTATTTATCTGTATGTTTATGCCTGCCCCATTACCCACCGGCAGACCGGGAGCAATGCAGAATTCTTCGGACAGCCACATTCTGAAAGCGTCCCATTTAGAAGCAATTCAGGCCAGCACATAATGCAACGAAGATACAAATGTTTCACAGAGTAGATAAAGCAGCACCGAAAGGAGAAGAAAATGCTTAAATTTCGAATGTTATTTGATAAGGATGCAGAATGGTTGAACAGCATGGCACAGAACGGCTGGGCCATGACCGGCTTCTTTGAAGGCTTTTATATTTTTAATCCCTGTGAGAAGGGTGCTTACCAATATCAGATTGATTTCACGGACAGACTCTTTTCGTCAGTAACGAGTACAGAGAATTCATGCAGGAAATGGGGGCTGAGATCATCGCAAACTGGGGATTCTGGGCTGTTCTGCGCAAACCTGCGGACGAAGGGACATTTGAACTGTATTCGGACGTGGATTCCCAGATAGAACATTATACAGAAAAAATATGTTCAAGATCGTGACAATTGTAAACATACTGTGCTTTTCTGTTGAACTGCTGGCCGTAGCAGCCGGCGCTCATTTCGGATATGTTTTCGCTCTTCTGATAGGCGCATGTGTTCCGGCTCTTGCCAATGCCACTTTTAAGACCAACGATATTATTGAAGATTTGAAAGAGTGCAAAACAGGAATTGTCTCAGAGAAAAAAAGGGAAGACGTTTTTCTCCGTTGTTGCTTATCGGACTGTTCTTAAACAGTTTAATACTGATGACAGGAAATTTATTCCCCATATACTTAAAACATGGTCTCCAAATTATAGTGATCGTTCTTATGGCAACCGTTGTATATACAACAATGCACTGCCGCAGGAAGTAAAAAACGGGGAAATGCTGATTCCTTCAGTCATTTCCCCATGAAACAATGCGAAACCGCACGCCAGAGGGAAACAGAGGATCGTAAGATCTCCCATCTTTTTATCTGCCGGCACTTCCACTATTGCACGAAACAAACTGCAGGCTACAGACAGACGCCCGCGCATCGGAGATCATACCTTTTGTTCGTATTCCCCGATAGCCGCTTCGATCCTCTGCTTTACCATATCCGCAATTGCCGGAGTCTTCATGGATGCATACTCCTCGTAATAAACAGGCGGCAGATAGATAAGCTTCACTGTCACCGGCGCAATGGAATTTTCATCAAACGGTTTAAAAGAATCGATCAGCGCGCAGGGAACGATCGGGCATTTTGCTTTAACGGCGCTCTTAAAAGTACCTCCCTTGAACGGAAGAAGTTTATTCCCCATTTTACTTCTGGTTCCCTCCGCGAAGATCAGGAAATTTCGGCCCTTCTTCACTTCCTCCGCCACCTGATTGATCACATCCAGAGACTGTCTGATATCTTCTCTGTCTATCACAATGGACCTCAGCGCGGCGATCACCTGCTTTAGCAGAATCACATTGCTGGCTTCCTTCTTTATCACAAATGCAAAGGGAGTGGGACAGGACTCCAAAAAGACCAACACATCAAAGAGTCCCTGATGGTTCGGAAAAAAGATAAAACCATTTTCCTTTGGTATATTTTCCAGGCCGTGAGATTCTATTCGCACACGCCCTGCCCTGTTAGCTGCTTTGGTCACTTTTTTTACAAATGCATATGACTTCTCCAGATCGTAATCCTTCCTTTTTCCCTGCCACCATATACCTGCCATGTAGTAGGGAACAAAGAGGATCAATCTGACTACCATTAAGATTATTCGCTTCATTTTTGGAGTCTCTCTTATTATTTATGGTTCGCTGTACCGCGCATCCGGCTAAAAGGAAACAGTATGTGCAGTAAACTGCAACGAAAGACCTCCGGCCATGGATACTTACCTTATGCAGATTTGTAAATTCCGGCGGTCTTGAGTATAAAACCTTATCCTTACATTTTACAATATTCCTCCACAGCGGTCTCATAAAGGTCATTCCCCCGTGAATCCATTACGACAACCACAGGAAAGTCCTTCACTTCCAGCTTTCGGATCGCTTCCGTCCCCAAGTCATCATATGCAATTATTTCCGAAGATATGACAGAGCGGGATAACAGTGCGCCCGCTCCGCCGACTGCTGCAAAATATACCGCACCGTTACGCACTACAGCATCTTTTACCGCCTGTGTCCTTCTGCCCTTTCCGATCATACCCTTCAATCCCAGATCCAACAGGGAAGGTGCATACTTGTCCATTCTGCTTGCTGTGGTAGGTCCTGCGGATCCGATGACTCTCCCAGGTCTGGCCGGAGACGGCCCCATATAATAAATGACATTCCGACTCACATTCATGGGAAGCTGTTCGCCTTTTTCCA
>JAIEKC010000394.1:0-1949 GCA_029064505.1 Acetatifactor sp. | reverse complement strand
GGCGGCGGTATGGCTTATACTTTCTTAAAGGCACAGGGATATGAGATTGGTAAGTCTCTGGTGGACAATGAGAAGATAGACTATTGTAAGGAAATGATTGAAAAAGCTGAGAAGCTGGGCAAGAAGCTGCTGCTTCCCGTTGACTCCGTGACGGTTGCCGCTTTCCCCAATCCCATTGATGCTCCCGTGGAGGTAGAGGTTTATGATGTGGCTGACATGCCCGCGGACAGAGAGGGCTGTGATATCGGTCCCAAGACCGCAGCCATGTATGCGGATGCGGTAAAGAGTGCGAAGACCGTTGTGTGGAACGGCCCTATGGGCGTGTTTGAGAATCCCACTCTGGCAGCAGGTACCATTGCCGTGGCAAAGGCTCTGGCTGAGACAGATGCTACCACCATCATCGGCGGCGGTGATTCTGCGGCAGCAGTGAACCAGCTCGGCTTCGGTGACAAGATGAGCCATATCTCCACCGGCGGCGGTGCATCTCTTGAGTTCCTTGAGGGCAAAGTACTTCCCGGTGTGGCAGCAGCAGACGACAAGTAAGAAAAATCTGACCACTGTGGCACCGTGTGTGGCGTGATCTTTTTATGCCGGGAGTTGTTTATAAAGCGGGAATTTGTGTGGGAGCGTCGCAGATTCCTGCAGTCATAGGATAAAAGATGACGTCCTGTCAGTTGAACATATTGTTCAGGCAATGTCAATGAAAAAACGCTTCGGAATGGAGAAAAAAATGGCAAGAAAGAAAATAATAGCCGGCAACTGGAAGATGAATATGACTCCCAGCCAGGCAGTAGAATTGATCAATACCTTAAAACCTCTGGTAAAGAATGATGAAGTGGATGTAGTGTTCTGTGTGCCTGCCATCGATATCATTCCTGCCATGGAGGCGGCGAAGGATTCCAACATCATGATCGGTGCGGAGAATATGTACTTTGAGGAAAAGGGAGCTTTCACCGGAGAGATTTCTCCCGCAATGCTCGTGGATGCAGGTGTAAAGTATGTTATCATCGGACATTCCGAGAGAAGAGAGTACTTTGCAGAGACGGACGAGACCGTGAACAGGAAGGTTTTGAAAGCATTTGAACATAACATCACTCCCATTATCTGTTGTGGTGAGTCCCTGACCCAGAGAGAGCAGGGTATCACTATTGACTGGAT
This sequence comes from Acetatifactor sp., assembly GCA_029064505.1. Taxonomy (GTDB): domain Bacteria; phylum Bacillota; class Clostridia; order Lachnospirales; family Lachnospiraceae; genus Acetatifactor. The sequence goes on along the minus strand of JAIEKC010000394.1, from coordinate 791 downwards.
CCGTCAGCAGATCAAGATCGCTTTCCTGAATGTGACTGCGGCACAGGCGGCTACGGCAGTGATCGCTTATGAGCCCATCTGGGCCATCGGCACAGGCAAGGTGGCTACCACCGAGCAGGCACAGGAAGTCTGTAAGGCGATCCGCGATTGCATCGCAGAGATTTATGATGACGCAACCGCAGCAGCGATCCGTATCCAGTATGGCGGTTCCGTATCCGCTTCCAGCGCGCCTGAGCTGTTCGCGCAGGAGGACATCGACGGCGGCCTGGTGGGCGGCGCGTCCCTCAAACCGGATTTCGGGCAGATCGTCAACTATAATAAATAGACTTAATGGTCAAGCGATAAGCTTGATTATCAGACAGAAGAGAGAGGATCCTATGGCAGATTTTGCGATTGGATCCTCTTTTGATCTGTTTGTGATCTGTTAGCCTGAATCTTCAAAAGCCAGTTCTGTCACTTATCAGAATAGGATCTTGAAAATGTCGTAAAGATGATAAATAATGTGGTGTTTGGTGGAATCTGTATGCGTAAAAACCGCAAAAATGCCTGTGATACCGTGTGCAGAAAACAGTGGCGAAGTATTTGAAAATGTGCTATGTTTTACAGGAAATATGTGATGTATGTTGTCAGTGTACATGAGAGACAGTTTGACGCCGTGGGGCATATCTCTGTTACCTGTCGGAATGTGCATGCATGCAAGTGAAAGTGAAATGCCTGCATTCTGATCTAAGGAACTGTCCCGAAATAACTTCCCATATTACTTGTCTTTTTCTCCGCCAGCACCGCTTGTC
>JAIEKC010000393.1:0-4599 GCA_029064505.1 Acetatifactor sp. | reverse complement strand
AGTTGTGTATAAGAGAAAGCAACCGCAATGATAATGATCAAAAGCCCTCCTGCCAATAAGAAAAACATTCCGTTCATATTGAAAAACCCCTTTCTATCGTTTATTCCTTTTCGGTTAGTATATCATTTTTTCCACAAAATCACAACTGACAATTCGGGAATGTTTGTTGCTGTTTTAAAGTAACTGTTCAGGCAGCCCCTCCCGCGAAGTCAATAATGGAAATGTGTCCTTTGGACACATTTCCATGCGATTTTGCGAGACCTGCGAGCGCAGTGTGCATCATCGTGACAGATCAGTGACCTGTCTGTACTGTTACGTTTTAAATGCATGGTCCTGTAAGTCCTATGCGCCCGGGAATATGGGTGCCAATACGGGCTGAGGGTATTCAGTATCCCCACGTGATATCCTGGGGATCGAATAAATACCGGTATTGCAGTATAAGGTATTCCTCCAGACCTTCTCCCGGATAATGGTAATTTCCATCGGCATCTATCCGGCCGTTGACAGTAACAATGGGAAATTCCGCCTCAAGCCTTTCTAAGAAGGCAAAGTAAGGAGATAGGGAAATTCCTGCCGTCCTTTCCAATAATACCCCCAGATAATTTGTGCTGATCTCGACATTTTCCTGTTCCGGTATGTCATAATTCGCCCAGATGATAAAAGGTGTTTTGTATTGGTTCATCAAGATATCTGTATCTGTCAGTTCCGGGGTTTGAGCGTAAATATTGTCATAAAAGCTCTCATCCGGAAATTTGGGCTGATGATCGCCGAACATACAAATGATCACCTTTTCCTCCTGTTGCTTAAAATAATGGACCAGTTCTCCAAAAGCAGTATCCGATTCCCGGATCAGAGACAGGAAATTTGTCACTTCGTCATATGGAACATTGAGAGCGTTCACGGTCTGTTCAACATCGCTTTCCTTGTAGTCACCGTGATTCTGAATGGTCATGTCAAATATGAACAGTCTCTCACCCTCCGCTCTGTTCTCATAGATTTCCTCTATTTTATGATAAGTGCTCCTGTCCGAAACACCGATATGGATCTGTTCCGCACCTTCAAAATCTTCTGCCCAGAAGCTGTGGTCAAAACCCAGCAGATCATATGCGGTTACTCTGTTATAATTTTGCCTGTCTGCAGGATGCATGGAGTAAGTGGTATACCCGGCGTCCTCCATATGAGATACCAGTGACGGTAATGGCCTTGTAAAACATTGCTGATACGGGTAATAGGATGCGGGCAGCAGGCCCATGCTGCAGCCCGTAAAAACCTCAAATTCAGAGTTTGCCGTTCCGCCACCCAGTCCCGAAACATTGACATGACCACGGATCGTATCCTCCTGTAATTCATAAAAGGCCGCCATATTTTCCTGACTCAGCAGCAGATTTCCCAGGATCCGCAGATCTGTAAAGCTCTCATTCATGATAAGTATGACATGGGGCAGATCTTCTGCAGCGGGTTCCGCCGTCTCCGCATCCAGGGCCTGTTCAATTGCCGCCTGCAGAATTTCTTCCGCCCGTTCCGGTGAATATCCTTCCGGTTTTTCTATCCGGGAATTCTGAATATCAAAACAGGTGGAGACCAGATAGCCGTTGACCTGATAGGCAAATTGCTGATTTATGCCCAACAACGGATCGAAACCACATTTCTCCAGGAAATCCGTGTACAGAAAAAGATAACCGGAACCGCAAAAGAGCAGTATTCCCATTGCCGCCGAAAAAAGGCGCAGAGACACTCCGGATCTTGGAAAGGTCTGCGTTTCGTCCTTTTTTTCCCGGACGGGTTCCCCGGCCGCAAAGCTGTACACGATGAAACAGAGAAGCACTGCCCACACAAGGGCCGTAGATGCGTCCGGATGCAGCGAGTACTCACCCAGTACATTTGCGGCGGTACGGATAGCGGCAAGATCATTAAGCCGTAAAGCGCTTCCTCTGAACAGATAGACAAAATGGCTGGCGGTATAGAGGACGGTCAGAAATGAATTCGTCAAAATAACAGCATATCTGATACTTCCTGTCCACAGAAGCAGATTCAGCTCCATCAGGTACATGATTCCCACGTTACAGAACATTGCCTTTACGGACAGAAAATCCGGATTGGCCGATAAGAATTCCAGCCCCCGGCCCAGTATCAGCGGTGCGGTGAAAAACAGCAGGATCTGTACGCTTTTTCTGATGCGGCGGTGGCGGGGCAGGCCAAAGCATAAACCGGCTGCCGTCACCAGACATAACAGCAGGATGCCCGCCGCCTTTTTCAACGGAATCGTATCCGTATAGTGATATCGGGTGAGCAGTTGCATCCGGGTCGATTCCCCGCCATAAGAAAGAACACCATTTTCCTTTAACTGTTGCCCGGCTGGACATACTCCTATGAGAGGCTGATCCGGATCGGAAGAAGAGTGGAACTCCAGAACCAGAAAGTAGGATTCTCCCTTTTCCAGAGTCAAATGCATGGCTACATCCGTATAATTGTTAAAATCGATATCGGAATAGGAGCGCTCCTTTTCAAAGATCGGAACATTGTCCGCATCGGTAACGGACAGGGATACACTTCCCTCAGGAACCGCTTCTTCGGCTGACAGAAAAAAACCAATGCTTTTCACCTGGGGAAACTGTGGATTAAAAACCTGGAAGAGCTTCTGACCTTCTTCAGGAAGCCTCTCGAGCCACATGTTTTCGCCTGCCAGAAAATTTACCGTGTCATCTGCAGCCAGGCCTGCAGGCCATATCAACAGTCCTGCTTCCAAAAAAAATAATAAAATTCCGAGAAGAAAAAATTTTTTCCTGTGACAGATTAGGTCTTTCATGGACAATCTCCTGTTCATGTATTCATTTTGCAGAGGAAGGAATTTTTTGTCTGTTTCTGACGTATCCTGTCGGGGATACATCACTTATTATAAAGAACCGGTTTTCATTTATCAACTATAAAAGTCGAAGGGAAAAGCATATAACTTAAAAAAATACTGAAATTAGGTCTTGACATTTCCCTATTATGGGTGTAAATTGACAATTACTTAGTGCAAAGGCCAACTACTGAGTGTCTGTTTTATCCGGCTGATTCAGCCACGATTACCATTTGTTTTACCGATACTGCGACTTCCGGGGTACAAGTGCACTGTATTTTGGATGTGAGATCGGCCGAGAGGAGGAGTGAAGAGACGGAAAGGGAAAAATTGAAAACGGAGGATCTGCTGCAGCAGCTGGTGGATGATTACACCACACAAAAGCAGCATTCGCTGATGCAGATGAAGAAGGGACAGCTGACAAAGGAACTTTTCCTGGCGGAGGCGTCCGCCCATATCCGAACCTATTACAGGATTGCGGATGAAGAGCGGAAAAGGCTTCTGGAGGAATTTGAACAGTATATCTTCGGATATTCGAGGCTGTCCTCCCTGATCGACGACAGGACTGTGTCGGATATCAGGGTGGTGGGATACGATAATATCCGCGTCAAGCGCAGGGGGCAGAGAATGACGGCAGGCATACGCTTTTCTTCCCCTAAGGAATATCGACAGTTTATTGACTATATTGCCACCAGGAATCAGGTAAATATCTCTAATCTGAATGCCATTCAACGATTTACGGACAATGAAAGCCATCCGGATTTTATTCTGCGATTTACGCTTTCCATGCCCCTCGTCAATACCTACAATGAACCTTATCTCTGTATTCGTAAGGTTCCCAAGGTATTTCCCCAGATAAAAGAACTGATCGAACAGAATATGATGGACCGCAGTACCGCAGAGTTGCTGGTGGAAAGATTCCGGCAGGGATCCACCCTGATCTGCGGAGGAAACTCTTCCGGCAAGACTACTCTGCTTAACGCACTGAAAGAGACGCTTCCGGACGATATGGCGGTGCTGGTGACACAACAGGCGGATGAACTGACAACCATGTTTCACCCCGATATGATGTTCCTGCATTCTCTGCCGGGCACGGGAGAACAGCAGGTCAATTATGATCTGGAGCATATCAGTATTGCCGGTCTGACTATGGATGTGGACTTTTTCATCATCGGGGAGGTCAAAGGCGCGGAGGCGCTCTATCTGCTCAATGCCGCATACACCGGACAGCTGTGTGCCGCTACCATTCACGCGCCGTCGGCGGACCGGGCACCGGACAAGCTGGTGGATTATGCCATGTATGAAAGCCGTTATTCCCGGGACGAACTGATGCGGATGATGGATTGTTTTAAAACGCTGGTTTTCATGGAGCACTACCGGGTGAAAGAGATATATGCCTGTGGGGGATGGAGTGAGAAACACCGCAGTCTGATGTTTGAGCGGATTCTTTAAAAGAGTTTTGAGAATGGGAGGAAGAAATGTTAAAAACAGTAATTTTTGGTTGTCTGCTGGGAGGCTTTTATCTGTTGTTCTACCAGGGACGGATATTGGCATGGATCAGCGGGGTGCTCAGGAAGACACAGACGGATATGGATCTGGCGGCAAGACAGAGAGGATTGGAAAACAGAAAACAGCTTTTGGAGCTGCAGGAGAATCACTCTCTGTGGTTCCGTCTGGAACGGCTGCTGTACTACAGCGGCATCAGACAGTATTTTCCGGCAATGAGTGCAGAAATATGGGTGGCCGGGGAACTGGCG